>PGXU01000064.1 GCA_002839335.1 Spirochaetae bacterium HGW-Spirochaetae-4 | reverse complement strand
CCGCGCATTGCAGGAGGCGACCCTCGCCTATGCCGACCGCTATCGAAGCGGTGCGGTGGAATCGGACCTGTACCGTAGCCTTGGCCCGATCTTCCAATCGGTCGCAAAAAAGCATGCGTTGGAAGGCTTCGAGCAGTCGGCATACCTGCACCATGGTGGCGGGCCGTTGAGCCCGCTGGGAAGCCGTGACTTCGTCGTGACCGAACAGGGGACTAGGACCATATTCCCCTACGCACAATTCGCGCTCAATCCGGTCGATACCCTACAGTACCTCAAATTCGAACTGCAGGGTGTCGCCCTTCCCTCGGGTCCTCCCCTGATCCTCGACGAATTCACCTGGTGCGACGATGCCAGGTTGTACGAGACGGTGCATTGGCAATCGGAATTGTTGCGATTGCCCACCATCATCACCAATGGAGACCATCCGCAATGAAAAGTTACTTCTTGGGCATAGACAACGGGGGGACGGTGAGCAAAGCCGCCATCTTCGATGAAACGGGAATGCAGATCGCCCAGGCATCCTCCAGTATCCGCATGCTGACTCCGAAGGCGGGACACACCGAACGCGATATGGACGAACTGTGGCACGTGACTGCGAATGTGATCCGCAACGTTGTGGCTAAAAGCGGGATACCGGCCGAACAGATCAAGGGAGTGGCCTGTACCGGACACGGCAAGGGACTCTACCTGTGGGGCAAGGACGGCAAACCGTGTGGCAACGGCATCATCTCGACCGATACCCGGGCGTGGGAATATCCGGTGAAATGGGCCAAGGACGGAACCGCGGACAAGGTGTTCGCCAAGACATTCCAGAGCATCCTCGCCTGTCAGCCGGTTTCGTTGCTCAACTGGATGATGGACCATGAGCCCAAGCGCTTGGAGCATGTCCAATGGATATTCGAGGTGAAGGACTATATCCGTTTCCGTTTGACCGGAACTGCAGCGGCCGAGATCACCGACTATTCGGGCAGCAACCTGCTCAACTGCGCGACCAAGGCCTTCGACAAGGACCTGCTCGATGATTTCAATCTCGGGCACCTTTCCCACGCCTTGCCTCCTCTGGTCAAATCCTCCCAGATGTGCGGAACCATTTCGAAACAGGCCGCCGCGGACACGGGTTTGGCGGAAGGGACTCCTGTGGCCGGCGGGATGTTCGATATCGATGCCTGCGCAATAGCCATGGATATCACCAACGAGGACCATGTTGCGGTGATCGCGGGCACCTGGAGCATCAACGAATACATCAGCAAGCGGCCTGTCCTCGACCGCAGTGTACAAATGAATTCCCTGTACTGCATGGACGACTATTACCTGATCGAGGAGAGTTCACCGACGTCGGCGAGCAACTACGCATGGTTTGTCGATACGTTCCTCGCCGAGGAACGTGCCGAGGCCAAGCGGTTGGGGAAACACCCCTACGCCTATTGCGACGGATTGGCCGGACACATCCCGCCGGACGGACAACGGATCGTATTCCTCCCCTATCTCTACGGTTCGAACTACAACGCCCAGGCGAAGGCTTCCCTCCTGGGTATGGATAGCCACCATACCCGTGCCCATATGATCCGGGCGGTCCTGGAAGGAATAGCGTTCGGCCACAAGGTGCACCTCAACCGCCTGCTGGCGAACCGCGAAAGCACCGCATCGATCCGTCTCGCAGGAGGGGTGACAGCATCCGACCTGTGGACCCGAATATTCTGCGATATCTTCGAATTGCCGGTGCAGACGATCGACACGTCGGAATTGGGAGCCTTGGGGTGTGCCATGGCCGCAGCCGTAGCCAGCGGCACCTACAAGGACCTGCCAGAAGCGGCCGCCCACATGGTGCGTGTCGGCGAGACACGCCAACCCGACTTGGCAAACAGCGCGATATACCGCGACAAGTTCGCACTGTACGAATCGGTTGGCGCGTCATTGGAACCAACCTGGAAAGACTTCAACGAGAAAACCTGAAAGAGAGGATAGTATGGCAGACAAAAAGCACCTGGTTATCGCAGATCCGTTTCCACAGACCTTGGAGAGGATATTCACGAAACAGACCTTCGAGCGGCTGGAACGTATCGCTACGGTAGTCTCCAGCGACTCGGAACATATGGATCCGGCGCAGTTCGACGCATTGCTGCCCGAAGCGGTCGCCGTGATCGGTCAGAGCCCCATGCCCAAGGAGCGATTGGACAAGGCCCCGAATCTGCGGGTGATCTTCAACGTGGAGGGCAACTTCTATCAGAACATCGATTACGCCGAGTGTTTCAAGCGCAATATCCGCATTCTCAATTGCGGAGCGGTGTATGCCAGGCCGGTCGCGGAAATGGCCCTTGGCATGGCCATAGACCTTGCTAGGGGCATCACCTGGGAGCACATGCGCTTTCGGGAAGGAACCGAACGATATGTCTTGGAGGGAAACCGGGAAGCCCGGTTGCTCACCGGTTCCACAGTCGGCTTGATAGGGTTCGGGCTGCTCGGCCGCAGTTTACGTCCCCTGCTCGCTCCATTCGGATGCACGGTGAAGGTCTACGACCCGTGGCTTCCGGAGAGTGTGGTGCGCGAACATGATTGTATCCCGGCTTCGCTCGACGAAGTCCTCTCGAGCTGTCCGTTCATCTTCATCCTCGCCGGGGTGACCAACGAGAACAAGGGATTCCTGGGGAAACGGGAATTCGACATGATCCAACCGGGAGCCAATGTCATGCTCATGAGCCGTGCGGCGATCGTCGATTTCGACGAATTCACCGACCAGGTGGCCAAAGGCCAATTCAAGGCGGCGACCGACGTGTTCCCGACCGAACCATGTGACAGGAACCATCGCATCCGTACGGTGGACAATACTATTCTCTCCCCCCATCGGGCCGGGGGCATACCACAAGCCTTCCATCTGATCGGCGACATGCTGGTCGATGATTTCGAGCTTATCATGCGCAATCTCGCTCCGGTAAGGATGCAACCTGCCCAACCCGAGATCGTCTCGCGCTTGGCGAGCAAGCCGGTGAAGTGAAGGTTACGGGGTCTTCAACGAATATCCGTCCGCCAACAGTTCATTGATCAGTTGGCGGAGATCGCCGACCCCATGCGACAGGTCGTCGTCCTGAGCGATGATCGTGAAGATCCGTTGGGTGATGTATTTGTCGATTACCGGATACTTCTTGAAATCGGGATCGATATAGGAATTCGCGATTACCGTTTCGATGAATTGCCGGTCCAGCGGACGCATACCGTCCCGTTGCATGACACCGGAACGGTAGATGCTGTCGAACACATTCCGGTTGACCGGCAACATGTTGGAGAATTCCCAGATCTGATGCTGGAACTTCTCGTCGCTCGAGATGAATTTCAAAAATTCGAAGGCAACATCCTTATACCTTGACCGGGAACTCATACCTATCTGGACGGTGAAGAGCTTCGATGTGCTCGTCCCCTGCGGGCCCGATGGAAACGGCAACGGTTCCCAATCGAAATCGTCGTAGCGCAGTATCCGGTAGGGATACGAGCCGTAGACCCGGAATTCGGAGAGGTTGAACGTCTTGAACCCGACCTTACCCTTCTCGAACAACCCTTCCTTGACCAGTACGCCCTTGTTCAGTCCATGCATCTGCTTGAGGAATGTCAACATCTCGGCCATGCGCTTGTCATTGAAACCGGCCGACGTACTTGTCTGGTTGAAGAGCGTGTCGTCGTTCGTATAGAACGCATGGTGCCAATCGTATCCCTCCACGCCGAATCGGTCGGGGGCCCCATCCCCATCGAGATCTCCGGTGATCTGTTCACAGAGTCGGTAGAACTGTTCCCAAGTCCAGTTGTCACGGTCTATCACAAGCTCCAACGAATCGAGCAGATCGTTGTTCACGATCAGGAACGAGGGGACGATGCCGATCGGCAACGAGTACTGGGAGCCCTGGTACTGCCCTGCCTCGAGGGCATTGCTGAAGAATACATCGGGGCTCAAATCGCTCTTATCCAGGTATCTGTCGAGCCGTTCCAGAAGCCCGATCGCCGCATAGGTGGTGAAATCCTCCTCGATCAGGAGGAACATGTCGGGTTCCTTTCCCTTGAGTACCAATTGCGCGAACCACTCCGAATAGTCCTTGTACATGGTCCCGGTCCGCAACACCACCCGATACCCCTTGTCGGCGAAGCGTTCCTCGAACATTTCCACAGCCCGATCGTAAATGGCATAGGCGAAATTCTGCGGCACCCCCCAACTGTTGCCGCTATAGAGGGCCAACTCCAGCACCACGGTATTCTTACGGTAATTCGCGATACCGAGCACCGACAGGATAACCAAAATCACCAGCGAAGGGATGAAGAACACTCTCCAGCGCCGGTGCGAGTCGCCGCTACTCATCCAGTGTCTCCAGATTCTTGAGCATGAGCCCCGATTGGATCGCGAATATCGCTATCTGGGTCCGGTCCCGCAGATCAAGCTTTTTCAGGATATTGCTGATATAGTTCCGTACCGTTCCTTCCGAGAAATTGATTTCCTGCATGATTTCCTTGTTCGACAACCCTTTGCCTATCGATTGCATGATCCGAAGTTCCTGTAAGTTCAAGGATTTCAAATTGTCGTCCTTGTCCTGCAGCGACCGGAAGGAGGAGTTCGCCAATCGTCCGAACAGTGAGAAAATCTTTTGCGCGGTCTGGGGGTCCACGCTCGTCCCACCGGAGTGGACGGTAACGATACTTGAGAGCAGGTCGTTCTTGGAAATTCCCTTGAGCAGGAAACCGTCGGCCCCATTCTTCACCGCATCGTAGACATATTGGTCATCGTCGAAGGTGGTGAGGATAATGATCTTTATCGTGCAGTCCCGTTGCTTTATGAGGTGGACACACTCCAATCCGTTGATCTCCGGCATACGGATGTCCATGAGAATCACATCCGGTTTCAACCGCAACGCCATATCGACGACATCCCGGCCATCCTTTGCCGTTCCAACCACCGAAAAACGGGAATCGGATTTGATCAACAGTTCGAGGCTCTCCCTGATAAGTTCCTGGTCATCGGCAATCAAAACGGTAATCATTCCAGTGTCCGTCCTTTTCGTAATGGAATGCTTGCAAAGGTGCGGAACCCTTTTTCCGGGGCGGTGTCGAACACGACCGAACCTCCAAGCAAAGCTATCCGTTCCTCTATATGCTCCAATCCGAAGTGTCTGTGCACCTCACGACAACCGCAGCCATTGTCCGATATGCACACCGTCAGTTGCTTCTCCGTATAGGTCAACGTCACGTCGATATACCTGCATCCCGAATGGCGGAGGGAGTTGGTGATGCTCTCCTGCACCAACCGGTACACGGTCTGCTCCTCATCGTCCTCAAGCCCAACCGCATTTCCTACGATGATGAATCCGACCCCCCTGTCGCCAAGGGCATTCGCATCGTTTATCAGCTCCTGAAGGGCGCTGAGCAACGAAGACTGCACGATCGCATCGTTCTTCAACTCCCTGACCGACCGCCTGATATCGGTGAGGCCCCGATCGGTCACGCTCTTGATCTTCTTGAGGCGGCTGTGCAATTCGGCCGCACCTGCCTTGGACAGCTCGATGCATGCCTCCAGCCCGGTTGAGATGCTGGTGAGCGAATGCCCGAGGATATCGTGTATCTCGTGTGCCAGACGGTTCCTTTCCTTCAAGCGCGCGGATTCCTCCAACTTGACCTGCAGTATCTCCAGTTGGTGCAATTTGTCGGACAATTCGTTGTTTACCTTGATGAACTCCTTGTTCTCCCTGATTTTACTCTGTATGAGAAATTGGAAGAACAGGATGACAAAAACCAAGTTGAGCGACTCCAATGTGCTTCGGATACTGTAGAGGGGAATCTGGGCACTCGGTCCGTAGAAACTGATATAATCCTGCAACGAAACCAGGTTGAGCCGTGCCGAGATGATATCGTAGTCGGAGAAGATGTAGCCGAGCATGACCAGGGCGATGGCGAGATACCGCAACGGCAGGTTGGCGATGAAGAAGAACGCCCCCACCCCAAGGAATAGGAACAACCCTTTGTAGGAGAAGTTGAGGTTGTAGGCGATGAAGAACGTAAGTCCGATATCCGCAAGGAAAAGGAGGAATACAACTATGGCCTGCGACTCGGTGAGCCGCCGCTTCACTGCCCCGGAGAGAGCGAGCAGCAGGAAACTGGAGATCGCGTACACGGGTACATGCCAGGGGATATGGGGGAGATACCGGGCCTGCTCGAGGAAGATGCGTGCCTGGTCCGCATCGCACACCAGATACGTGGTCTGGTACATGACCAGCGAGAAAAGACTCACGATCGCGAGGTTCAGGACGAGGATGGTATAATAGACATATCCGAGTGGTTTATCCATAGCCAATAGTACGATATCCCACCGCTGTCCCGTTGTAAAGCAAGAACGCAAGGCAATTTGCACAAGATGCAACAACGACAAGACAGAATGACATTTGTCATAAAATTGGTGACAATAAACTGTTTGCGTTCAAAAATTACGCCAAGTAGAATACAAGCGAGGGGGAGGATTTCGGTACCAGTCCACCATCTCGACACTTCACCAATTCAAATCAAATGGAGGAACTATGAAAAAAGCACTAATGGTAAGCTTGATCCTGATCATCGCATTGGGATCCGTATTTGCCCAGGGTGGGAAGGAAGCCGATAGTGGCTACACATTCGGTTATACCTGTATGACGATGAACAATCCGTTCTTCATCATCCTCGAGCAATCGATCCGCGATGATGTCGAAGCCAATGGCGACAAGCTGATCACCATGGATCCGGCGATGGATGTAGCGAAACAGATCAACCAGATCGAAGACCTGATCACACAGGGAATCGATGCCATCTTCCTGAACCCAGTGGACTGGGAGGGTATCCGCCCCGCATTGGTCGCATTGAAGAACGCCAATATTCCCATAATCAACTTCGACACCGAAGTCAAGGACATGGAATATGTGACCGCATACGCCGGTTCCGACAACAAGAATGCCGGATATGTGTGTGGTGCCGACTTGGTCAAGCGGTTCCCCAATGGTGGAAAGATTGTTGTCCTCGATTCTCCGACGATGAATTCGGTCAACGACCGCATCACCGGTTTCATGGAAGCGATCAAAGGTAAGGGCTTCACCATCCTCGCACAACAGGATGCCAAGGGAGACCTCCCGACATCCATGAGGATTACCGAAGACATCCTGCAGGCACATCCGCAGATCGATGCCATCATGGGTGGAAACGATCCTACGGCACTTGGAGCCCTCGCAGCATGCAAGGCAGCCAACCGCACAAGCATCCTCATCTATGGTGTCGACGGTTCACCCGAAGCCAAGGCCGAGATCGCTAGCGGCGGTCAATTCGTCGGTTCCGGAGCCCAGAGTCCGATCAGTATCGGCGTCGAGTCGGTCAAGCTGGCATACAAGGTCCTCAACAACGAACCGTACGAAGAACGTGTTCCTGTACGAACCTTCCTGATCAATGCCGACAACGTCAAAGAATACGGCACCGACGGCTGGCAATAAGATTTTTCTGTACAAATCACTTGGGGCCGGGCTACTCTGATGTTCGGCCCCTTTCAACGATTATTATGGAGGTTTATCCCAGGTGAGTGAAAAGATTCTTTTGGAAATGAACCATATCCGCAAAGAATTCCCCGGTGTCTTGGCACTGAAGGATGTCTCTCTCCAGGTGCAAGCCGGAGAGGTTCACGCCCTGTTGGGTGAAAACGGAGCTGGAAAATCGACTCTGATCAAGATATTGGGTGGAATCTATTCGAGTGATGCCGGGGAAATTGTCATTGATGGAAGTGTCGTTACCATCAATTCGGTCCAGGATGCCCAGAAATTCGGTATCAGTGTCATCCACCAGGAACTGGTCCTGGTCCCGCACATGACGGTCGCCGAGAATATCTACCTCGGCAGGGAACCGCTCAAGGCGGGACGGTTCGTTGATTTCAAGAAAATGAACGACGATGCGAAGCACCTGCTCGATTCGTTCGAACTCGATATTCGTCCGAACGAGGAAATCAGCGAATTGACCATTGCACAACAGCAGATGGTGGAGATCATCAAGGCACTATCGTTCCACGCGAAGATCCTGGTGATGGATGAACCGACTTCTTCCCTCTCCGAAAAGGATGTCGACTTCCTGTTCGAGAATATCAGGAAGCTGAAGAAGGCCCAGGTCGGAATCATCTACATTTCCCATCGCATGAGCGAGTTGAAGCAGATTGCGGACAAAATCACCGTTATCCGGGACGGCGAGTATATCGGTACCCGCCAAACGCATGCGACTACCAACGATGAATTGATCACCATGATGGTTGGCCGGCAACTCACCAACTATTACACCAGGACGTTTGGAAATCCAACGACCAAAGTCCTCGAGGTGAAACACTTGAACGCAGGCAAATTACTCAAGGATATCTCTTTCCACCTGTTCAGCGGTGAAATCCTGGGATTCGCCGGATTGGTGGGAGCCGGACGCAGCGAAGTCATGAAATGCATCTTCGGCATCGACGCCTTCGAATCGGGTGAGATCCTGATAAACGGAGAACCGGTTGTGGTCAAGAATCCTGATGATGCGATGAAACGCGGCATAGCTCTCGTTCCCGAGAGCCGGAAGCGCGAAGCCTTGTTCATGGACCAGTCTGTCACCTACAACATCACCATCAAGGCACTCGGTGAATTCATCCATGGTATCCATGTCGACAATGCGCGGGAAACCGAGATCACCAAGGAATATGTCGACATGATGGAGATAAAGACGCCAACCTACAAGCAGGTTGTCGGAAACCTCTCTGGAGGCAACCAGCAGAAGGTTGTCATTGGACGTTGGCTGGCGACCAAACCCAAGATACTGATCCTGGATGAACCCACCCGTGGGGTCGATGTCGGAGCTAAGGCAGAGATCTACTCGATCATGAACGAACTGGTGAAAAATGGTGTGGCGATCATTATGATCTCATCCGAATTGCCGGAAGTCATCAATATGAGCGATCGCGTTGTAGTCATGAGCAACGGCAAAATCACCGGCTGTCTCTCCCGCGAGGGTTTGACGCAGGAAAAGATAATGCACCATGCCACGCAATTTGTAACAACCTGAACTGGATGCGGAGGACATCGAACCATGAAGAAGCTGCAGGCAAAGAATAATCCATTGTACAATTTTGGTCGCGAGAATTTTGGAATCCTAATCGGATTGCTGTTGCTGTGTGTAATCCTGACCATCTTTTCACCGGTATTCCTTTCCAAGAACAATATCCTGAATGTGCTGAGGCAAGTGGCGACCAACCTCTATATCGCTTGTGCCATGACCATGGTCATCATACTCGGAGGTATCGACCTCTCGGTCGGATCGACGATCGCGTTGTCCGGTGTCGTGACCGGAGGCATGATCGCGTTCGATGGCCACTCGTTGGTTGTCGCTGTGATAGCAGGATTGCTGGTGGGTGTGGCTGTGGGGGCTTTCAATGGATTCCTGATCTCAAAAACCACGATTCCACCCTTTATAGTAACCCTCTCCACCATGAATATCGCCCGTGGAGCCTCGTACGTGTATACCGGTGGACAACCGATCCGTGTCATGTCCGATTCGTTCAACTTCATCGGCTCCGGATATGTGGGAGAGATTCCCATGCCGATCATCTACCTGGTGATCATAGTGATCATATCTGTGTTGATCATGTCGAAATCCAGGCTGGGACGACATATCTATGCTGTTGGGGGCAACCCGACCGCTGCCAGATTCTCCGGTATCAACAATAGCCGCGTCCTGTTCTTCGCCTACCTGTTCAGCGGTCTCATGGCTGCTATCGCCGGCGTTGTCCTCGCCTCGCGCATGTTCAGCGGCCAACCCACAGCTGGACAAGGTGCGGAGATGGATGCGATCGCAGCGGTGGTCCTTGGCGGGACGAGCATGAGTGGTGGCGTCGGCAAGATCGGGGGAACCGTTATCGGCGCCCTCATCATCGGCGTACTGAGCAATGGATTGAACCTGCTGGGAATCAATTCGTTCTGGCAATACATCGTGAAGGGCGTCGTAATCCTGATCGCGGTCTACGTCGACTTCTTGAAGAAAGGAAAGAAGTCGAACTAAATCTTCAAGAGCACCGTTTCGACCAATTCACCATATCGCTTCTGGAGCATCTCGTAGTGGCTTGTGTGCGCGGGATTCGGCACGAAGTTGCGATCGGTTCCCGCGAACGCCGCAACGGCCTCATCGACCGAAGCGTATGCGCCACTGGCGATTCCAGCCGCAATTGCGGCTCCTGCCGTTCCCGATTCGCGGTAACGTGCCCTACGGACCGGTCTCTGGAGCATGTCTGCCTTGATCTGCAACCAAAGGTCCGAGCGGCTGCCACCACCGGTCGCCAGGATATCGTGTATCCGCATACCATGCTCCTGCAGCTTCTCGAACGCCTGCAGGAAGAACATCGTCTCCCCCTCCAACAGGGCCCGGTAGAGTTCGCCTCGACCCGTGGTTGCCCCGATACCACTGAACAGGCCCTTGCCGGCAGGTAGGAACAACGGCGCTCCGGACGGTTCCACGAACGGTAGGAATATGGTATCGGTCGGGGATGCCGGGGCTTCCAGGGTCAACAGGTCGAGAATCTGTTTCTCATCCAGACCACGGGCGAACAGCTCCGTGGCGAACGCCTTCAGGAACCACGTTTGCAACGCACCGGCCTGGTTGTGGATGAATGCCACATATTTCCCCGGCACCACATGGTGCTCGATCCCCAGATTCAACGACAGCATGGTACCCGGGTCGGGAATACCATCGAATATGATAGTGGTGCACTCGACAGTCCCTATTCCGGTAACCGAGTCCCCACCTTTCACGGCTCCCGCACCCAACGCATTCAAACATTGGTCATGTCCGCCTACGATGACACGGACATCTGTGGGCAAGCCGAGTTTACGGGCCATCTCGGGCAGGATCGGTCCCATATCGGTCGCCGGCGGCACTACATCCGCCAAAATGCGCCCGTCAATACCTCCCGCTTCGAGTAGCTGTTCGGACCATTGCTCTTTCCACAGGTCGAACAAGAGCGTCCGGTTGGCGTGGCAATAGTTTGTCGCCGCGTTCCCTGACAGCCGGTACACCAGAAAGTCCGCCCATGAGAGGACTTTCCAGATGCGTTCGTGTACCTGCGGAGCATCCTCCTGGTACCACACCAACTTCGGATATGTGTAGCTGTAGCCGAGAATGTTGGCATTTATGGTATAGAAGGCCTCGGTGCCCAATGCCTCGAGTCGTGAGATAGCATCCTTGCGTCGTTGGTCATGGCTGAAAATACTGGGACCGAGAATAGCACCATGCTGGTCGAGGGGAACCATGGCTTCTCCGAAGGACCCGACGGAGATCGCTTGGATCGGGTCGTTCGCATACTTGGAATCCCACCGGCTCCTGTCGGCGGCTTCGCGAATCGCAGTGTACAGTGCCCGTTCGACGGCGTGGCAATCGAGCTCGAAACGTCCATTCTCCGCACGGGTAACTTCATACGCCGATTCTGTCGAGACCACAAGGTGTCCTTGTACCGTATAGACTGCGGCCTTGCACCTGGAGGAGCCGATATCGATTCCCATCAAACTCATGCGATCAACCCAAGAGGTTCGTTGCGCTGTCGGCAATCCGCAACTCGTCGACGATTTCCACTACCCGTTTGCGTACCGCATCCTGGGCATGTTCTACCGATTCCGAAAGGTTCGCCTCGTAGACCTGCCTGATGTCTGTTCCGATATTCAATTTGGCAATCCCGTGCTGGAACGATTCGTGCAGGTACGAAAGTGCGATCCCGGAACCTCCATGCAAAACCAAAGGAACCCCCAACGCCTCGTCCAACTCGGTCAATCGACCGATATGCACCCTGGCAGTCACCTTCCGCTTGTCCCGCGCCGAAGGACTGATTGCCCCATGCACAGACCCTACCGCCACACTGAGCCAATCGACGCCTGTCCTTTTGACAAACTCCTTGGCCTCCTGTACGTCGGTGAACCCTTTGCCGGTTGCGAAAAGCTCCTCATAACTGGGCATCGGTCCGTCTTCATGTCCAAGCACCGCGCCCAGTTCGGCTTCAACCGGAACTCCCTTCCCATGGGCGTATCGGACAACTTCCGAAACCGCAGCCATATTCTTCTGCAGGTCCAAACGGGAGCCGTCGATCATGACCGACTGGTACCCGACTCGTATGGCAGTCTTTATATCGTTCATATAATCGACCAACAGGTGGTCCTCGTCGATCACCGGCACGTGGTCCAGGTGCAACCGCGTTACCGAAGCATCACCCACCCGTTCATATTCGGCGGCGACAGCCGAGATGCTCTGCGCCGAGAACTTCATCCACTCCAACCGGGCGACCGCGATGAGCCCGAACGATCGGGTCTCCCGCAATGCCTGGACCACCGGTTCCATCATGGGCAGATGGGGAATGTTGAAGGCGGGGATGATGAAATGCTTGTCATAGGCCGAGCGCATGATACGTGCGATGTCATTCATTGGTTTATCTCCTCGATGTTCTTACTTCTTATACGTATCCCGTACCACCAGGTGTGTTTCGATTTTCACCATATAGGGTGTGACCGGGTGAGTTGCAACCATCTGTTCGTGCAACATGTGTAGAATGCAATACGCCTCGTGTTTCTTGTCCGCACCGACAGATGTCAATCGGATGGGCAAATTGAGGTTCGACAGGATGTCGTCGACACCGACAACAGGAAGATTGAGGCCCAAGCTCTCCAGCGTTTCCAGTGCGGCCAGGGCGATGAAGTCGGAGAAGGCGAAAATTCCATCGAACTGCACATGGGCTTCCAGAATCGGTTTGATGCAACTGCAATGGTCGGTTTCCAGGATATCGGCTTCCACCACCAATGCCGGGTCGTAGGGAATACCATACGCCCTCAGGCAGGCACAGTACCCAGTGAACCGATCGACCGAGGAGGAGATATGCGGAGGTCCGTTCAGAAAAAGGATACGCCGCTTTCCCAGCGACAACAGGTGTTCGGTCGCCTGGTATCCGGATTGGACGTCGTCCCATGCCACGGTAAAGAAATTCCTGAGGGGAAACCTTCGTGCAAAGATCACATAGGGCAGCGCATTGTCGGAAATAAGCTTGAAAATATCCTCACGGTGCTGTGTCGGACAAATGATGATACCGTCTACTTTCCGAATGATGGCGGTCTTGACCGCTTCCAGTTCGATCTCGCCGTCCTCGTCGGTATTCAAGATGATGGAGGTATATCCTTTGGCACGCAACAAACCGTCCAGTTCCTTCAGTTGTGTCGAGAAGAATGGGTTGGCGATATCCGGAATGATTATCGCGACCGTATTGGTCTTCCCCGAGCGCATCGAAGCGGCGACCATGTCGGTCAGATACCCCATTTCATTCGCCTTTTCCCGGACAAGTTTCTTGGTTCGTTCGGATATATCCTCACGATCCTTCAGTGCACGGCTGATGGTATTCACCGAAAATCCGGTTGCTTGGGCAATGTCTTTCAGAGTCACACGTTTCGAGCCTGCGGAACTTGACACGGATTCATCTCCATCGATCTATATTCTGCACCAATTAGGGCAATTCCACAACATCATAGCCTAGATATGTTGAGAAAGCTTCTTTCAGGATCTTTCCGACCGTGCCATACGTTACCGCGACATGGTGCCTGAATCCGTTTCGACCGATCGCAACCAGCTTTTCCTGCAACTTGTCGATCCGAACCACCCCGCATGTTCCGAAATAATCGGATTCGATATCGTCGGGCAGCACATCCCCCACTCCGAGGTATGTCACGAACTTGCCGTTGTCGGTCTTGCTGCTGGCGAACGTGAAGGCACCGGGTTTGAGTCGGCCAACCACCGGACCCCATCCGCAGTTGGGCCCATAGCTCTTGGCGAACATGGGATGCTCCACCATCTTGCCCTTGCCGGTAAGCATCTTGCTCGGAACCGGTCCACAATGGAACAGGATACAGGAATCGGGATCGTCGCCGGCGTTGTTGTTCCAATCCAACAACGTGGCGGGAGTATCCGAAGCCAAGCGGAGGGCGTACATCATGATCGCGTTGCAGACGTCGACCTCGCATGCGACCGGGACACCCAAGTCTCCGAGCATACCGGCAAGCGCGCATGGTGCGCATCCGTAGAGTACCTCCAACTCGTTCCAGCAGCGGATAGCCACCATGTCGAGGTCGAGTTCCTCGATATACCGGTCGATCACAATTCGCAAACGCGCCATCTTGACCAGGGACTCCTCGGGTGTATCGGAGCAGTTGGTGAAGGAACGCAAGGCTGCGACCTGCTGGTGGACTTCGGTAGTATCGTCGGCAATCTCCTCGATACGAGCAAGCACCTCGCTCATATCGACTGTCTCGACGGTAATGCCGTACTTTTGCAACGCTCCCTCGTCATAGCGGACTGTCTTGAATGCACTGGTCCTTGCCCCCAACGCACCTACGGTACAACGGCGCATACCGTTGACCACGCGACACACACCGCCGAACTCCTTCAACTGTTGGATGAACCGGGGATGGGAGGGGTGTATGACATGGGGGACGTCGATGGTGAAAGGGATACCGTATTGCAGGAACACGTCCATGATGGATAATTTTCCACAGAAGGCATCGCGTCGGTGGGCAGGATCCATCTCGCCCGCCTTATCGGGATAGGCCTGTATCAAAATTGGTACCCGGGCATCCTGACACGCTATGGCAGCAGCGGTCTCGTCTCCGAAATTCGGTAAGCAGACCACAACTCCATCTGGCTTTTCCCGAGCGACGAAATCAGCGAATTTCTTAGCTTCATCCATACTCTCAACCGCTCCGTACCTGGTAAGGGAGGAATCCATGAGTACCGGTTCGAATCCTGCCCGTACGATGGCATCACCCATTTCCTTCCTTGCCTGGGCGACCACTTCGCCGGGGAAAAACCCCCTATTCCCGAAGAATACGGCAAAACGCAATTTTTTGTTCATCATGACACTCCCTTCTCTAGGTACATTGAATTATTTTACTTTTTAACCAGATATTTGCGTACATCGATAGCAACTGCGAGCACGATGATGAGTCCACGTATGATGTATTGCAGATAGGCGTTGACACCGAGAAAATACAACGAATAGTTTATGGCCTGCAGGATTATCGCACCAATGACGACACCTTGTATGGTACCCACACCACCAGTGAACGAAACCCCACCGATTACGCAGGCGGATATCGCATCGAGCTCGTAGTTGATTCCCGTGTTGGCACCGACCGACTGGATCCGGGCCGCCTCGAGGAAGCTGGCTATACCATAGAGCACACCTGCAAGCAAATAGACATACATGATCGTCTTGGTGACACTGACACCGGAGACTGCCGCCGCTTCGGAATTGCCACCAACGGCGAACATGTTCTTTCCAAGCCGGGTCTTGTTCCAGACGATCCACATGATTATCGCCAAAGCGGCGAAATAGATGATCACATAGGGTATCCGTACTGTTCCGATCATCAGATTCCCCGCAGCCTTGTCCAGGAAATTGCGGTCGAAGGTCGACAATGCCTGGGCGGACCCGGACGGTTGGGACTCGATGTAGATACAGTTCGCTCCATAGGCGATCAACTGGGTCCCCAAGGTTATGATGAACGCATGCATATGCAGCTTCGACACCCCGAATCCATTGATTGCCGAAAGCAGCACACACACGGCGATCGCCGCCAGCAACGGCACTATCAACGGCAATTGCTCGGTCATGCCCGTATAGTAACGCGATGCATAGGTCACCGATTGGACCAGCGATGCGGTCACCGCGGCCGCCAACCCGAGCATCCGTCCTATGGACAGGTCGGTACCACCCAAAACGATGATGCCGGCACAACCAAGCGCCAGTATCCCTTTGGTGGAAGCCTGCTTCATGATATTCAGGATGTTGTTTATCGCAATGAAATTGGGTTTGATGATGCTGACGGTCACCAAGATCGCACCCAACAAGATATAGAGCGCGTAATTGAGTAAGAATTCGCCGATCTTTTTACTTTTTTCCATATCCGTATTCCCTATATGTATGTACCAGCAAGCTTGAGAATATGTTCCTGCTCACCTGCGACACCGCCGAAATCCTTGCCCCGTTCCACAATTCCAGCCAAGCGTCCGTTGGACATGACCAGTATCCGGTCGCAAATACCCAACAACTCGGGCATTTCCGACGAAACCATGACAATTCCCTTTCCCTCGTTCGCCAAATTGATGATCAATTGGTAGATCTCGAATTTGGCTCCCACATCGATACCACGTGTCGGTTCGTCCAGCAGCAGGATCTCGGGCTTGGTCAACAACCACCGGCCGATTATCACTTTCTGCTGGTTCCCACCCGAGAGGCTGCGGATCGCTGTCTTGGCCGATGCGGTCTTCACCTTCAGGTTCTGTATGGAAAACAGGGTATCGTTGGCGATCTTCCGTTGTGAAAGAATCACTTTCCCATACTTGCCGATATTTGCGATGATCGTGTTGAAATAGATGTTCATGAGCGGGAACAAGCCGGTTGCGCGCCGCTCTTCGGTAATAAGCGCGAAACCGTTGCGTTTGGCCACCTCGGGCGATGTGATGTCGATCACCTTGCCATCCACCTCGATCTCTCCCGATTCCTTCTTGAAGACACCGAATATGGTATTGAGCAATTCTGTGCGCCGCGAACCCATGAGTCCCGCGACTCCAAGGATCTCCCCCTTGCGCAGCGTGAAGCTGACATCGTGGAAAGTGGGTTCATACTTGCCTGACAGGTGGGAGACCGACATCATGGTACCGTCCGGCTTGTTGGTCTTTCCGGGGAACCGGTGTGTGAGGTCCCGGTTCACCATGAGCCGAATCAACTCGTTGGTATCGAGTTCGTTCGCCGGTTTGGTCGCAATCCACTGTCCGTCCCGCATGACCGTGATATCGTCGGAAATGCGCAGTATCTCATCCATCCGGTGGGAGATGTAGATGATTCCCACCCCTTGGACCGTCAGCTTCCTGATGATCCTGAACAGGTGGTCCACTTCCTTTTCGGTCAGAGACGAGGTCGGCTCATCCAATACGAGTATCTTGGCATGGTAGGAGACCGCCTTCGCTATCTCTACCATCTGCCTTTGCGATACCGACAATGTGCCGATTATCGCTGTCGGACTTATGTTGATCTCCAGGTCCCTGAAGGTTTCCATCGTCTCGGCGAACATGAGCTTCGAATCGACAAGCCCATATTTCTTCAACGGCAACCTTCCGAGCCACACATTCTCCATGACGTTGCGGTGCAGCACCTGGTTCAATTCCTGGTGCACCATTGCCACGCCATTGTCCAAGGCATGCTTGGGATTCGCGAAATCGACTTCCTTTCCATCGATACGTATCGTGCCGGAATCCTTCTTGTATATCCCGAACAGACATTTCATGAGCGTCGATTTGCCCGCGCCATTCTCCCCCATGAGGGAATGTATGGTACCGGGCCGCAATTTGAATTGGGCCCGGTCCAAGGCATGGACGCCTGGAAAGGATTTGTCTATGTCGATCATTTCCAACATGTACTGGTGTTGATCCATGGTACCCCACTGTTTCGATACGTTCCAAACCTGAAGGAGGTGCGATTTGCATTCGCACCTCCTTCGTCCATGCATCTTGCAAAGAGCAGCGATCAGGAAGCTCCCTGGCCTTCCGCTTGAACTATTTGACTTCGGTGATCATTGCGTACGGGATGCGGATACATTTGAATTCGTCTTCCGTGGTGTACTTGTAGTCGGTACCATCGAGCCATTCCTTACCCAAAGCGCCATTGTAGGCAATCCGGATATTGGCCTTGCCCATCGCATCGCCATCCTGCTGTACGGTAGCGGTCATACCACCGTTCTTGATGGATTCCAGCGCCGCATCGATCGCGTCGACACCGATGACCACGACTTCCTTGTCGCCGGCCCTGCCGGTGTTGTAGCCGTATGCGTTGAGAGCCGCCACAGCCCCAAGGGCCATCATGTCGTTGTTGGCGAAGACGACTTCGATCTTATCCCCTACGCTCGCCCATGTGGCTGTCATTGCTTCCTGGGCCAATGCCTGGTCCCAGTTGCATACAAGGGTGTCGGAAACCGCTTCCAGCTTGAGTCCGAGGGACTTGGCTGTCTCGACAGAGTAGCGCGAGCGTGCTATGGCTTCGTCATTGTTTGGTTCGCCCATGAACATGATGTACTGCAGCACACCGTCACCGTTCTTGTCGATCGACTTGTCGGCATTGTACAGGTCATACAGGATCTGGCCCTGCATATCTCCGGCCTGG
>PGXU01000063.1 GCA_002839335.1 Spirochaetae bacterium HGW-Spirochaetae-4 | reverse complement strand
CTGCGGCTGAACAGCCCCGGCATAAGATGTTGCGGACCGAAGTCGGTGCGGAGGAGATCATCGCACAAGAACCCGACCTTGTGCTCACCAAATCGAGCAATTACGATTCGGTGGTCGCCCTGTTGGAACCGTTCGGAATACCCGTATTCGTCATGGACCTGGAGACTCCCCAAGCCTGGAAATCGGAAATTGTCGAGTTGGGAAGGCTGTTGGATGATGCCGAAACGCCAAGGCGTATAATCGAGGCGTTTGAAATCCGTGAACAAGCGGTCGATACAGTGATCGCCTCCTTGGACGAATCGCAACGTCCGGGTGTATTGATGATGCAAGCCGCAGCCTCCGATGGCGTGACAGCGTTCAGCGTTTCTCCCAAGGATTGGATACAAACGAGCATCACCCTCCGTGCGGGAGGCAAGCCGGAATGGATGGACGCGAATCTCGCCGCGAATTCCTGGCGGAAGGTATCGTTCGAACAGATAGCCGCTTGGAATCCCGCCAACATCTTCCTTATCAGCTACAAGTCGCCGGCATCGGCTTTCCTGCAGGCAATCGATGCAAGCCCCCAATGGCAGCAACTCGCGGCAACCCGAACAGGAAGCATCGGCTCGACGCCAGCCGATGTCATGAACTACTTCCAGTCGGATAGCCGATGGATATTGGCCTTGCAATGGCTTGCCGCCGAACTCCATCCGACCCTGTTCCCCGATTTCGATATGGAAGTGGAGATCCGCTCGTTCTATACCGACTTCTATGGCATCCAATCCGAGGAGATTCTCGGACCGTTGGTAGATGCGTACCGCTCCTCGGTAATCCGATGACCATGAACCAGAAAGCCGGATCGGAACAAGCCTACCGCTATTCCACCCGCATCGGTATCTACCGGTACCGGTTGCTGGCCTTCGCCTTGCTTCTCGTCGTATTGGCTGTTGTCGCCCTGCTTGCCGGTCGGTATCCCAGTGCGGGAATAGCCAATCCCCTGCACCTTTTGGAGGATGCCCTATTCGCAAAGGTGGTACTGAATGTCAGGCTTCCGCGTATCCTCCTTGCGATAACGGGGGGAGCTTCCCTTGCTGCCGCAGGATTCGTATTCCAGATGCTGTTTGCCAATCCCTTGGTTGAACCGGGGTTCCTCGGTGTCTCGCAAGGTGCGGCGTTCGGGGCTGCCGCTGCCATCACCCTATTCGGCTTTTCAGCCCTCGCAGTCCAGGTAAGTGCCTCGCTATTCGGACTATTGGCACTGGCAACGTCCTACTGGTTGGCGAAACGGTTCCGCTTCGGAGGCTGGATATTACGCCTGGTCCTTTCAGGAATAGCAGTGGGAGCAATGTTTTCCGCAGGCCTTTCGATCATCAAACTGGTAGCCGACCCCACCACCAGTTTGCAGGATATCACCTTCTGGATGATGGGAGGATTGTGGAACAGCACATGGAAAACGGCATGGAGTGTCATGCCGGTCATGTGGACTGCCCTTACCGTGCTTTTCGCCATCCGCTGGCGGATCAATCTCCTTTCACTCGACGAGCGTACCGCACATGCGATCGGTATCTCGGTAAGTCGGGAAAAATCCCTGGTGCTGTTTGTCGCAACGATCGCGACCACGGCCATAATCTCCGTCGCAGGATTGATCGGGTGGGTCGGACTCATCATCCCCCACCTCGCCCGCCGCCTTTTCGGTGCCGATGCCCGATTCGCCCTTCCCGGTTCCATGCTGTTGGGTGCACTGTTCCTCCTCGCTTGCGATACTGTCGGCAGGACACTGCTTTCCAGCGAGATACCACTTGGCGTGTTGACAAGCCTGATTGGAGCCGTTTTGTTCATCATCATCCTGACCCGCCCGCAAACGGAGGCGAAATTATGAAATGCGCCTATCGTCTCGACCAGGTCACCTATACCTATCCCATGCGTGAGAATCCAGCGGTATCGGAGCTGGACCTGTGTATCCCCGAGGGAAGGACCACGGTGTTGCTCGGTCCGAACGGTGCTGGGAAATCAACCCTCATGGACCTGTTGCTGAGGTGGAGAAAGCCGGACCATGGCTCGATCCACCTGTTCGACGCACCACTTGCTTCGTATCCCAAACGCAGTCTGGGACGGACGGTAAGCTTGGTTCCCCAAGAGGAAGGGGCACGGTTCTCTTTCACGGTGCTGGAATACGTATTGTTCGGCCGCTCCCCCTATCTCCATGAATTGGCATCTCCGACACATGCGGATGTCGAGATCGCCCACGCCTCGATCATGCAGGTGGGAATCGAGGAGATTGCCCACCGACCCATCACCACGCTCAGCGGTGGCGAACACCAGCTGGTCCTCCTCGCCCGTGCATTGGCACAACAACCGAGGGTATTGCTATTGGACGAACCGACCAGCAGCCTCGACCCGGGAAATACGGCGAAAGTCATCCGTATCCTGCGGCAACTCTCAGAACAAGGCATAACCTTGTTCTTCACCACCCACGACCCTACCGTCGCCGCCGACTGCGCACATCATGTGGCCATGATTTCCCACAGCGAATTGTTGTTCAGCGGTCCGGTTGCAGACGCACTCACCCCCCCGCTCCTCTCCGAACTCTACGGCACTCCAATGGAAACCTTCCGGCATGGGGACCGTCTTATGGTTGCGCGTGTGCATTGAACACGTCGTTTGGGAAAAGAGCAAAAAAGCAGCGTTCAAGGGTGACTTACCGCATTTTTTTCTGTACATATTGCTTGGTTGCAGATAGAATGTTTCCATTGAAGTATCCACTGCAAAGGAGTAATTCAGATGGAAAAGATTTTCAAGCTATCCGCGCACAAGACTACCGTGCGGACCGAGCTGCTCGCGGGTGCGACCACGTTCCTTACGATGGCCTACATCCTCATTGTCAACCCATTGATCTTGGCTGACGCGGGCATGGATTTTGGTGCGGTATTCACTGCCACCGCGCTTTCTGCGGCGATTGCCACGTTGGTCATGGCGTTCCTGGCCAATCTGCCCTTCGCCTTGGCTCCCGGAATGGGTCTGAATGCGTTCTTCGCCTACACGGTCGTCATCACCATGGGGTACACCTGGCAACAGGCCTTGACAGCCGTGTTCATCGAAGGACTCATCTTTATCCTGTTGACCGCCTTCAACATCCGTGAAGCGATTGTCAACTCGATTCCCAACAACATGAAGAAGGCGATCAGTGTCGGTATCGGACTGTTCATCGCATTCATCGGTCTGCAGAATGCAGGAATCATTGTCGACGGCGCGACATTGGTCGAGCTCGGCGATGTCACCAAAGGAACCGCATTGGTTGCCATGATCGGATTGGTCATCACCGGTATCCTGGTTGCATTCAAGGTCCGTGGCGCATTGCTGCTCGGTATCGTTGCAACCACCATCGTGGGTATTCCAATGGGCGTCACCTCATGGGCAGGCGGCAGTTTCATGCCACCCTCGTTGGCACCGACATTCCTCGCCTTCTCGTTCAAGGACATCTTCAGTGTCGATATGATCGTGATCGTGTTCACCTTCCTCTTCGTAGACATGTTCGACACAGTCGGCACCCTGATCGGTTGTGCGACAAAGGCCGACATCCTCGAAAAGGACGGATCGATTCCCAAGTGCAAGGAAGCATTGTTCGCAGATGCGATCGGTACCACAGTCGGAGCCATGCTCGGAACCTCGACCGTCACCACCTACGTCGAAAGCTCGGCCGGTGTGACCGAAGGCGGAAAGACTGGTTTGACCAGCCTCACTGTAGCTGTCCTGTTCCTTGTCTCGTTGTTCCTGTCACCATTGTTCATTTCCATTCCTGGTGCCGCGACAGCTCCCACGTTGATTCTGGTCGGTCTGTTCATGATTTCTCCTGTAAAGGATATCGACTTCGAAGAAACCACGGAAGCTCTTCCGGCATTCCTGACAATCCTGTTCATGGTTACCTCCTATTCGATCGCAAACGGAATCATGTATGGTGCCCTCAGCTGGATCCTCCTGAAACTCTTCACCGGAAAGGCAAAGCAAATCAGCCCGACCATGGTGATCATTGCCGTGTTGTTGCTGCTCAAGCTGCTGCTCGGTTGATCCCGTATTTCCAATCATGGAAAAGCCGCTCCAAATGGGGCGGCTCTTTTGTGTTCTTGGACAGGTGGTTCAAATTTCCAATGGGACAAATGAGAACGTATCGACATCGAACAGACCCATGTCGGTGACTTTCAAGTGGGGAATCACCGGTAGAGCCATGAAACTCAGACTCATGAATGGATCGAGACCCGCATGTATGCCCAATTCCTGCCATGCGACGTTGTGCATCCGCTCGAACTTTCCGTCCACGTGCATGCCTCCCAGGTTTGTCATGAGCCCCGCGATCGGCAACGGCAATACATCGAGGACCTCTCCCCGTCGCACCATGACGATGCCTCCACCAAGCTCAACCAGGACTTCGATAGCCTTGACCATATCGGAATCGTTGTCTCCTGCGACAATCACATTGTGCGAATCATGGGCTATCGTTGTTGCGATCGCCCCGTCGTGCAATCCGTACCCCCCAAGCAGCGCCAATCCGACGTTGCCGGTCCCCCTATGGCGTTCGATCACCGCCAGTTTGACGATATCCTGATTCGGATCATTCACGTAGGCACCAGTCGAGTCGAGTGTTACGGTGGCTGTGCCCGCTTCGGTGACCACCGATTCGGCGAGCATCCGAATGACCCGCACCTGGGGTGAGTTCAGATTGAGCACCAGTTTTTCCGGGGTAAAGTCCCCGATATCCATACGGCCCGCAACGGCAGGCGCAATGGAATCCACGATGGACGAAGTAC
Source organism: Spirochaetae bacterium HGW-Spirochaetae-4 (assembly GCA_002839335.1). Classification (GTDB taxonomy): domain Bacteria; phylum Spirochaetota; class Spirochaetia; order Sphaerochaetales; family Sphaerochaetaceae; genus UBA8525. Next base: position 13,549 of record PGXU01000063.1, on the reverse strand, counting down.
CTTCCACAAACAACTTCCCCTTGCACCAGACTCGGGCAATCTTGAAGTCGTTCAAGTCCTCCACAAGAACCAGATCGGCCCGGCGACCGGGAACAATCGCCCCCCTGTCATGCAACCGGTAACATTCGGCGGCATTCAAGGTTGCCATTCGGATCGCAGTGAGGGGATCGAGACCTTCCTGGACAGCGATACGCAAGTGGTTGTCGATATGACCTTCGGCCAAGATGGACCTGGGTTGGCGGTCATCGGTACAGAACAGGCACATGCGGCTATTGAGTTCCGTTACTCCGGCGAGGAGATTGCGCAGGTCATGGCAAGCCGACCCTTCCCTCAGCAATACATACATGCCCCGTCCTATACGTTCCTGCAACTCTTCGGCGGTAGCACATTCGTGGTCCGTATGGATCCGCGCCGCCGCGTACGCGTTCAGCTGCAGACCATGCAAGTCAGGGGCGTGCCCATCAACCAGTTTTTCCGCATCTTCGGCGACCAGCAGCTTCTCGAGAATCGCATTCTCCGCCGAGACAGTCCCCATCACATCCATCATTTCCCCCAGACCGAGTACACGGGGATGTCCGATACGTTTCGCAAGCGCCTCGGCATCGAGGATCGCACCGGAATGCTCAAACGGGGTAGCCGGGACGCAAGAAGGTATCATGAAGAAAACGGACAACGGGAGGCCCTCCGAACTTTCCAACATATAGTCGAGCGCATCGAGTCCAGCCACGTTGCATATCTCGTGCGGGTCGGCGACGACTGTGGTGGTACCATGGGGCACCACCAGGTTGGAGAAGGAGACAGGGTCGACCAGCGACGATTCGATGTGGACATGTCCGTCGATGAATCCCGGCAACAGGTACTTGCCGTTCGCATCGACGGTCTCCTTGCCCCGGTATGGACCGATTCCTGCGACCAGGCCATCGACAATCGCGACATCACCTTCGATTATCCTTCCGTTGCAGACATCCACGACACGTGCACCGGTGATGACAAGGTCCGCCGCGATCCTTCCGGCCGCGACATCTATCAGACGCTTTATTCCATCTTTTCCCATGGAAGACTCCTTAAGCTTAACCATACCATCGCAATTTCTGTGATACAAGATAATTTGCAACATATCGCAACAGAAAAAGGCCCCGGTTTTTCAACCAGGACCCTCCAAACTACAGGTACCAAATGATTACTTGATTCTCTTGGTATCAGCTTCGACCAATTCAGCCAATTTAGCGGCGGGATCGGAGAATTTCGCAAGGAAAATCATTGCGGCGATGATATAGGGCTTGAACGATGCTTCCTTGTACAAGGGAATCCGATAGCGTTCGAATACCGAAGCCTCGACTTCACCCTCTTTGCAACTGACACCGGTGATGTCGGCAGGAAGGCAGTGCATGTAGAGAGCCTTGCCGGCTTTGGTGGTGGCCATGAGCTCTTCGGTGCATTCCCAATCCTTGAATTTGGCATTGTTGAGGAGGCAGCGCTTCTCGAGGTCCTTCAATTCATCGAACTTGCCGTCGCTGACCATTTGTGTCCGCTCTTCCATGACGGCGAACGGAGCCCAGCTCTTCGGATACACGATATCGGCATCCTTGAATGCTTCGGCCATGCTGTTCACACGCTTGTAGGAACCGCCGGACTTCGCGGCGTTGTCCTTTGCGACTTCCTCGACCTCTGCCATGACATTGTATCCTTCCGGGTGGGCCAGGACGACGTCCATGCCAAAGCGGGTGAACAAACCGATGATTCCCTGGGGAACCGAGAGCGGCTTGCCATAGGAGGGGCTGTACGCCCAAGTCATGGCAACTTTCTTGCCCTTGAGGTTCTCGACACCACCGAAGTGGTTGATGACGTGCAACATGTCGGCCATGGACTGTGTCGGGTGGTCGATATCGCACTGGAGATTCACCAAGGTGGGTCTCTGTTCGAGCACGCCGTCCTCATATCCTTCCTGGACTGCCTCGGCGACTTCCTTCATGTAGGTGTGGCCCTTGCCGATGTACATGTCGTCACGGATACCGATAACGTCGGCCATGAAGGAGACCATGTTCGCGGTCTCGCGCACCGTCTCGCCGTGGGCGATCTGGCTGGTCTTCTCGTCCAGGTCCTGTACTTCGAGGCCAAGCATGTTGCATGCGCTGGCGAAGCTGAAACGGGTCCGGGTCGAATTGTCGCGGAATATGGAGATTCCAAGTCCGCTGTCGAACACCTTGCTGGAAATGTTCTGTTCGCGCATGGAACGGAGAATCTCGGCTACGGCGAAGGTTGCGGCGATCTCATCGTCGCTCTCCTTCCAGGTGTGGAAGAAATCGTTGAGGTACATGTCTTTGGTCTTCAGACCCTTCAACTCCTCAATCATTTTCTTGATGGTGGCAGTGTCTTTCATAAAACCTCCATATGGTTTTGACAGTTGTTTCGTACAGATGGCTTGCAGTATAGCACGGGGTACGTCTGCTGTCTAGATATTTTGTTGCAGTTTGTTGCAACTAATACACGACACGGGCCCTCCACCAGGGAGAGCCCACATCGTTCGATAATCTACGTTCAGGAGATCTTTCCCATCTCCCTGAGAATCTTTTCGGGCGTGAACGGCCAGGAACGGATCCACACACCGACCGCATCGTGGATAGCGTTCGCTATCGCCGGAGCAGCCCCGTTGGTGGCTATCTCGCTGATCGATTTGGCACCGTACGGTCCATACTCGTCGTCCTCGTCGATCAACACCGCCTTGAAGTCATCAGGCAGCTCGCTGGTCATGGGAACGCCATACCGGGTGAAGTTTGAAGCTTGGCAAACACCGTCCGCATCCAACACCATATCCTCGTACAGTGAATGGCCGATGGACTTGAAAGCCGCTCCGTACATCTGGCAGAGGGCAAGTTCGGGGTTGATCGGAGTACCCGCATCCTGCAATGCGTAGAATTTCTGGACCTTCACCTCTCCGGTCTTCACATTGACGGCGACTTGCGCGAAGTGCGCGCCATAGGGAATCGCGGCATTGTTGGTGACAAACGAACCGTATCCGACCAGTTGTCCCCTTCCGACACCGGTGAGGGCATCGTGGCTCAGCGTCGCGTAGGACAGGGTCTTCCCGGTCTTGGTGGAATGGACTTCGCCCGGCGAACGCAACTCGAGTACCGAAACATCCTCTCCCATCTGGAGAGCGGCCTCGGCAAGAACCTTTTCCTTGAGATGCAACGCAGCCTTCAGCGTGGCGTTGCCCGAGAAGTAGGTTCCACTCGATGCATAGGCACCGGTATCGAACATGGTGTTGTCGGTATCGCCCGAAAGGATCGAGACCTTGTCCATGGCGACCCGCATGACCTCGCTGACACACTTGACGCTGATGGTATCCAAACCGGTTCCCAAATCGCTTCCGCCACTGTGGACCATGAAGGTTCCATCCGTATTGAGCACGACATCGCAGGTCGCATGGTCGAGACCCGGCAGACCCGATCCCTGTTGGATCATGGCAAAACCTTTTCCAATGCGCCAGTCGGCATCCTCGGAAGTCTCCTTGGTGCCCCACCCGATCATCGCAGAGCCTTCATCGAGCGCCTTGCGCAGTCCGCAACTACCGACCGGAACCACTGTTCCTTCCCGGCCTTCACCGAGACTCTTGAGGATCTCAAGCATGAATCCCCGCTCCACATGGTTCTTCTTGGCCATCTCGAGCGCATCGATTCCCAGAGCGTCAGCCATCTCGGCCAGACAGGTCATCAATGCATACGAACCTTTCGGTGCACCATAGCCCTGGTATGCGCCGGTAGGCGGTATGTTGGTATAGTAGGTAGTCACATCGAACTTCATGTTCGGACAGTTGAGCAATGGCAAGGTCTTGGAACAGGCATTCATGGGCACGGTCAGACAGTGGTTTCCGTACGGACCGGTGTTGGCCCTGACATCCATGTAGACCGCACTGAGCGTACCGTCCTTGCTCGCTCCCATCTTTACGGTGACACGCATGGGGTGGCGCGTACTGTTCGCGATAAACTCTTCCTCACGGGTATTGCGGTAGACGATCGGACGACGGGTCAGCCATGTGGCGTACCCGGCGACGTCCTCGACCAGGATATCCTGCTTCGAGCCATAGCCCCCGCCGACCTTTTCCTTGATCACATGGATCTTGTTCTCCTCGATGCCACATACCTTCGCTACGATACGCCGGAGGTGGAACGGGACTTGGGTCGAGGCATGGATCACCAACCGGTCGTTGTCGATCTTGGAGAAGACGATATGTGGTTCCAATGGTGTACATTGGATCTGCGAACTCTGGTACGTCCGTTCCAACACCACATCGGCTTCGGCGAAACCTTTCTCGACATCGCCGATCGCCCCATGCGCTGCCGCGGCCACATTGTGCCGGATATCGGCATGCAACGGGAAGGGATAGACCACCTGCCCTTCCCTCGGATCCACGTCCTTGTTGTATTCGTCAAGATTTGCTGGAGCGCCGCTCAAATACACAGCCGCACCATTCTGGACTACCGGAGCATCGGGAGCCATGGCCTCCTCGACCGTGAAGATCGGTTTGAGCACTTCGTACTCCACTTTGATCTTGGCACGCGCGGCCTTGGCCAACTCCTCTGTCTCGGCGACGATAGCGGCGACCCGATCGCCCACATGCCGGACCTTCCGGTTGAACAGCCTGCGGTCGTACGGAGAGGGCTCGGGATTTCCCTGGCCCGCCGACATGTAGTACACATCGGGACAATTCTCCGCGGTTATGATGGCAACGACACCTTCGGAGGCCTCGGCTTCCTTCGTATCGATGCTGGTTATGTATGCATGGGCATACGGACTTCGCAACATGACCAATGCACAGGCACCGGGCTCGACCCTATCCTCGACGAAGGATTTCCATCCGGCGACCAGTTGACGGCCATCGACCTTCGGCTTGACCTTTCCGACATAGGAAAGCGCATCACGGAATTCGGGTGCGATCCGACTGGTATACGAACCTTCTTGCTTCCGCTCGCGTGCCAGTTGCACTGCCAGGAAGTAATGTTCATAGCCTGTGTCACGGACGAATATTCCGGAAAGCACATCCTTGATCTCTTCCCTCGAAGGATTCGGATTGTGTTCAAGCAACCAGGTCAACAGCAGTGCGGCAGCCGGTGCATTGTAGGCGGACTGCACGATACCGGCGTCTATCATCGCCTCCTGGACCACGGAGAGTTGTCCTCCGTTCGCCAGGGAATCCGAGGTCCTCACAAGACTACCCTCGACCTGTGCCGCCAACATCAGGTTGGCAAAAACCGGCACATCGTCGACGAGAACCGTATCGCTTCCGGCGAAACCTTCGGCATCGTCGCTATCACGGACAGCGAAATGTCCAAGTCCCACCAACATGGTGCGTAACGAATCACCCGGTTCGACGGTAGCCGAAACGGGTCTTCCATCTATGGTGCAACGTACAATCATACAGCACTTCCTTTATTCATTGCTCCGAGACAGGAGCGGTACAGTTCCGATACCGCCGTTCCAAGGATGTACCGCTTGTAGGCGGCTCCTCCGGTGATATCATCGACAAATGCAATATCTGCTCCAGCTTGGGTGGCCGCATCCTCAGGGGTCTGGTATTGTCCGCTGGACACACCCTCCTCCACCTGCAGCAACCGCATGAGTCCACTACCCTTGATTGCGGCGCATATGCGCACATCATGGGCAGCTCCACTGGAAATATCGGCTCCGAAAGATACGGTGACGGCACTGGGGCTTTGGGCAGTGCGCGCAAACCGCTTGGAAGCCACGAACCGTCCGGGCTTGTTCAATACGATGCCAAGAATCAAGCTTCCCGTAAAATGTTCACGGAACGAGTGGTATTCACGTATGGGAATATTTTCCTCGGCATACGAGCCATCGTTGGAGATATCTCCAAGGATCAGGCGGGCTTTCGCTGCGATCAAGGTCGGCAACAGGTAGGAATCGTCCCGACTGAGGGTGATATTGCCTCCGATCGTAGCCATGTTCCGTCTCGTCCTGGAAGCGCAGTGACGCAAGGCATCCTTCAGGTAGGATGGAACCAAGGCGCTATCCAATGCCTGTTGGAAACTCACCGTGGCACCGATGGTGACAATACCGTTCTTCTCCGTAATGGTATCGAGTCCCAAGCCCTTCAAGGAAACGACCTTGGAACAGGAGACCGAAGATCCCAACCGGTGTATCTCGGTACCACCGGCGAGAAACACTGTGCCTTCTCCATGCTTCTGGATGGCTACCAGGGCCTCGAGTGGTGATGTAGCTTGTATGAATTCGGTAATCATACCTTCTCCTTACGCTCTGCCTGGGCGAGCATTTCCATACTTATCGCGTTGGCCTTGCGGACCAACTCCTCTTCATCGAAACCGACCAGTCGACGCTTGTCTACGACAACCTGGCCGTTCACAATGGTATAGTCGGTCGTGTGGTCGTCACCACAGAACAACAACGCCGCCACAGGATCGGAAAGCGACCCGGCGTACGGCAAGGTGTGGACATTGAATATGGCGGCATCCGCTGCCCATCCCTCTTCCAACCGCCCGACATTCGAGAAGTTGAGGAGCTTGGCACCGTTCTCGCTTGCCATGGTGAAGGCTTGGCGTGCGGTAAGTGCTGCCGCGCCTTTCTCGACCCGTTGCAGCAACAGTGCGTTGCGGACCTCGCCCAACATGTCGGAGGAATCGTTCGATGCGGAACCGTCCACGGCGATGCCGACATTGATTCCCATCTCCAACATCTCCTTGACCCGGCAGATTCCGGACCCGAGGCGCATGTTCGAAGATGGACAGTGCGCGATATGGGTGCCGGTTTCGGCAAGGATTCGCAACTCGTCGTCGTTGAAATGGATCCCATGGGCATAAAACACATCGGGACCGATCAACTCGCATTCCTGCATGAGCGCGACCGGACGTTTTCCGTACATCTGGATGCAAAAGTCGTTTTCATCCCGGGTTTCGGCCAAGTGGGTGTGCAAGCGGACTCCGTGGACTCTCGCCAGGCGTGCGCTGTCGCGCATGAGTTCCTTTGTCACGCTGAACGGACTGCACGGTGCCAGTACGATCTTGTGCATGGCGGTCGGGGACGCATCGTGATATTGGTTGATCACCCGTTCGCTATCCTCGAGAATCTGGTCCGCGGTCTGCACGACCGAATCCGGAGGCAAACCGCCGTCCTTCTGGCTCAGCGACATGGATCCGCGGGTCGGGCTGAAACGCATGCCAAGCGTATCGGCGGCCGAGAACTGCACACCCATGAGATCTCCGACAAACCCCCTCGGATAGAGGTAATGGTGGTCGGTGGAGGTGGTGCATCCGGTCTTCAACAGTTCACCCATGGCGAGCAGCGAGGAATAGTAGACACCATCGGCATCGATATACTTCCATACGTTGTACAGGAAGCGCAACCAATCGAACAGTTCCGCATTCTGCACTGCCGGATGGTTCCGGGTCAGGGTCTGGTAGAAATGGTGGTGGGTGTTCACGAAACCGGGAACCACCACATGGAAGGAGCAATCGATCACCCGTGCGCCCGTGGGAGCCTGCAGGCCCCCCTCCGGTGCGATATGTGACACGATGCCCCCGGTAAGCAACACGTCGGCCCCCGACAAGGTAGGTTTGGCCGGATCGGTCATGAGGCAAAAGATATTTTTCAATAGTACTGCGTGTTCGTGCATGCGTACCCCTTATTTGTTATTCGATAATCGTCGTGTCGGGTCTCTTGGAGACCTCGGACAAGAAGAATTCCAGCATCCTCCGAGTCGATGAACGCCGGTACTGCGGCATTGCCTGGGGAGAAAGGATCACATCGTACGCATCGAGAAATGCCGGCAACCGCTCGGCCAACCGGTCGACCGACAATCCGATGATTGTCTCCTCGACAGCACGGCTTCGGGCTACTTTCGGACCCGAGGCACCGTTGGCGCTCCTGAAATCCACGATGATTCCATGGGTATCGACCGTCGCGGCCGCACTCATGCTCAATTTGCTGATCGCATTCGCCCGCCGTGTACCGATCTTGCGGTACCACAGGTAGGTGAATGGGGCCTTCGGTTGTGGAATGATTATACGGGCCAACAGCTCGTCATCCTGCAACTTGGTCCTTTTCGGCCCGTCTATGAACTCGTCGAGCAACATCTGCCGCTTGCCGGTGGCACTGACAAGCTCCACACGGGCATCGAGCATGATGAGAGGGACCGGCAGGTCTCCCTTTGGGGAAGCATTGCAGATATTTCCTCCGATAGTAGCCAGGTTACGCAACGATTGGGCTCCCATGAGACTCGCCGCTTTCCGTACCTGATACGGCACCAATTCCGCCACCTCGATCTCGTGGCAGGTGGAGCCGGCATAGATGCTTACCTCCCCGTCTTCCTCTTCAATCTTCTGCAACTCCTTCAACTGGGTGATGATCATCACAGGCCAGGGGAATTTCGGAACCACACCGGTACCTCTCCGATGGGATACCATCAGGTCGGTGCCTCCTGCTATCGGATGCGCACCGGTCTCCTTCCTGATCCGCAAGGCTTCGGCCAAATCTTTCGGTATGTAACAAGTCTCTACCATAATCCATTCCCCCGCTTTGCGGCGAGCCTGATGCTCTCCACGATCAAATCGTATCCGGTGCATCGACACAGGTTCCCGGAGATCCCCAAACGGATATCCTCTTCGGATGGCTCCGGATTCGAAGCAAGAAGGCTTTCGGCTGCGATCACCATACCCGGGATGCAGAACCCGCACTGGACAGCCCCTCCGTCGGCGAATGCCTCGATGATGCATTTTCCCCGCGCAGTCTCGCGCAACCCTTCGATCGTCATGATCTCGCACCCCTGCACCGACCCCATGGGAACCATGCACGTCGTGATGATCTTGCTGTCCTTGAGTACCGAACAAGCGCCGCATTCACCTTCTCCGCAGGCTTCCTTGGTTCCGAAAAGACCAAAATCATCGCGCAATACATCCAGCAACCGTTTCAAGGGATCACAGGTGATCGCGACATCCTTGCCATTCAATACAAACTGTATATCACGTGTCATGCCATCAGCTCCGTCAGGGTTTCGGGCGGAATGGGAATCGCCCGGATATCTTTGTCGACAGCTCTCGAGACAGCATCGATAAATGCCGCCGAAGCTCCATTGAATACCAATTCACCCATTCCCTTTGCTCCCGATGGGCCATAAGGATACGGATTGTGGACCAGGGATGCTCCCTGGGAGGGGAAATCCATGCTGGTCGGTATGATGTAGTCGGACAACCCGACCTGCTTGAACCCCTTCTTGGGATGGAAGTCGAGTTTCTCCATCGCAGCATAGCCGAGGCTCTGGATGATTCCTCCGTTTATCTGACCATGGACGACCAACTCGTCGATGGGGACACCGATATCGTGGCTCGACCAGATTCCCTTGGTGACAACTTCGAATGTAAGGGGGTCGACCTCGACTTCAACGGCACAGACACCCCAACCGTATGCGATATACGCATCACCTTGGAACGTGACCTGGTCCCAGGGGTGTCCCTCGGGGTGCTTGTATTCGTCCTCGGTAAAGAAGTCCTCGGACTCGTTCCAGCGTTCCTTCATCTTCAATGCGGCGCCTTCCAGGATCTTGCCGACAATCATGGTTGAACGGCTGGCCACCGTCGGTCCGCTGTCGGCGACGTTGGCGGTATCGGGGTTCGGGTAGAGGACCTTGTCCTCGTCGATTCCCAGGGTATCGGCGACAATCTTGGTGAATGCCGTCTGCAAACCCTGCCCCATTTCCGTACTTCCGACCAGAATCTCGACAAAACCATCGGCGCGCTTATGCAAGCGTGCCTTGGCTTTGATGATCATTTGCTCACCGTTTCCGGTGAACGCACCACCATGGTTGTAGAAGGAGATTCCGATACCTTTGCCGCTACCACGTTTGTATTCGGCAACCTTTTGCTTATACCCGCTTGCCTGCAACACCTGGTCCAGCATTTCGGGAATCACCACCTTCTCGAACACATGGCCGTTCGTCACGGTCGGATCCCCCTGGCGCAAAAAGTATTTGCTCTTCAAAGCCAAGGGATCCACACCGAGTGCGGCGGCGATATGGCACAAGTGGGTTTCGACCGCGAACAAGGTCTGCGGAGCTCCGAACCCTCGGAATGCATCGCTGGGGAATGTATTGGTTGCCACAGCGCGACCACGTACCCGTGAGGCGGGAATGTTGTACACCCCGGTGGCGTGGAAGACGCCACGCTGCAACACGACGTACGAACAACTTTCGTATCCGCCGGCATTGTAAACGACATCGATATCCATACCCAGGATATTGCCCTGCTCATCGAGGGCAGTCTTGAAACGAGTCCTACTGGGGTGACGTTTCACGCTGTAGGCTCCGTCCTCATGCCGGTCGAACACCAGTTGGATGGGCTTTTTGATAACGTTGGCCGCAACCAGAAGGGGTCCGGCCAAGACATCGGGAAAGTGTTCCTTTCCACCGAAAGCCCCACCTGTGGTGGTCTGGCGAACGACAATATCCTCGTATGGCCTGTTCAACAATCCTGCTATCGATTTGCGGACGTAGAACGGACACTGGGCGCTGGCATACACCACGAACTTGTCGCCGTCGGGCATTACGAGTGCCGCATTGGTCTCAAGGTGCACATGTTCCTGCCACCCGGTTATGATCTCATCCTCGAAAATGCGGTGTGCATCGGCAAGGACAGCATCGATATCACCCTTATGTATGGTGAAATCGCAGAAGAGGTTGTTCTCCCCGACAAACGCACCACCTTTGCAGGCCAGGCCTTCGTCTATGGTAACCGCGGGGACCTGTTCCTCATATGAAACGGAAATCTGCTCGAGCAGGTCCACCAGGACCGACCGGTCCGGGCCGACAAGCAATCCGATAGTCTCACCGACATACCTGACGTCTTTTTCCGCAAAGCAGCGGTAGTCCTTCTTTATCATGACCAATTCATTGTTGCCACCGGCAGGAATATCCTTATAGGTGATGAATCGGTAGCCATCTGGCAATGGTGGAAGGGAAATATCGGTGATAGTCCCCCTGGGGATGCCCGAACGCACCATACGTGCATAGAGCATGCCATCGAAATGCATGTCGGATAAGTACTTCTCCGCGCCAGAGGCCTTGGTTAAGGCATCCGTCCTGCGCATTGGAGTTCCGATCGGTTTCTTCGCCATCAGCGACCCTCCTGATCGTTCGTCATAGTTCGCCGGGCATAGTTGCCCGTGGAGCCTCTCCTAGGAGAAGTCCCATCCATGATGGGAGAGGGGATCATGGAGGGAATCTGAACCTGACGCAGGCGTGCTGCGCCAGGTTTCTGAATCAATTCCAGTATACAGTGGATATGCGATGGTTTCTAGTTCTTTCCTTCCAAACTATAGGGCAACATGGCATAGAATGCGGCGCAGATCTCCAAGTCGTCGACCCGGTTGATCTCGTTCGGTGCGTGTGCCTGGGATTCGTCGCCAGGGCCGAAACCGATCGCGGGAATCTTGTGACGCCCGGTCGTCGCCACCAGGTTGGTGCTGAAGGTCCACTTGTCGACCACAGGAACCTTGTCGAACAGAGCCTTGTGCGCATGCACGCCGGCCTGGACAAGATAATGGTCCGCATCGATCTTCCATGTCGGGAAATACAGCTCCTGGTGATAGTCCTTGTTGGTCCATCCGAGTTTCTCGTACATGGGCATCTCGACCTTGATATCCTTCGGGTCGTCGCCGGTTGCCTTGGCGATATACTCGCGGACTTGGCCGATGGCCAGGTCGGCATCCTCACCCCAGGTCAGGCGGCGGTCGCAATAGAGCATCGCATAGTCTGCGACAGCGCATTGCGAGGGTCCGCGGACGTCGATCTGGGAAACGGTGATCGTGCCCTTCCCGAGGAAGTTGTCCTCATCGGGTTGGAGGTCCTTGTTCAACTGTTCGATCGCCAATGCCGCACGGGCTGCCTTGTAGGCTGCGCTGACACCACGTTCCGGAGCACTTCCATGGCAGGAGATACCCTTGAGGAATACCCTGATCTCCATGCGTCCACGGTGTCCGCGATAGAGGCGGCAGCTGGTGGGTTCGGTGGAGACGATCAAGTCGGGCTTGAACTTCTCTTCTTCGATCAAATATTTCCAACACATGCCGTCACAGTCCTCTTCCATGACCGTGAAGGTGAAATAGACACTATATTCGCCACCGTATCCGAGCTCCTTGAGGATGCGGCCGGCTGTGATCATGGATGCGGCCCCGCCCTTCTGGTCCGATGTTCCGCGACCGAAGACCTTGCCGTCCTTGATTTCGCCACTGAACGGATCGAAATCCCAGTTGTCGAGATTCCCGACTTCGACGGTGTCGATGTGGGCATCGAACGCAAGCTGCTTCGGACCGAATCCGACACGACCGATCACGCTGCCCAACCCGTCGATGCGGACTTCATCGAATCCCGCTTCCTTGCACAATTCAACGATCAAACGACATACATCCTCTTCCTTGCTGCTGTAGGATTTGACCTTCACCATCTTGGATAGGTTCTCTGCCGTGTACTGGCGATATTCCGCCGATTTCAATCTGATGTCTTCTTGGATTCCCATTGTTTGCTCCTTGGCTTTTCCTAATTCCCATTCTTGGGAGTTGTTTCCTTGTTTCTCCGTCCGGTTCAGGGGGCGATGGTATCGACCTTCTTCCAGACCCGTTGGGCGACCTCGGCCGCCTTCGCATAGATTTCCTGCACATCGAACCCGAAGGAACGGTGCTCCATGACCATATTTCCCTCGACCATCACCGAATCGACACAATTGCTGCTGGTTCCCCACACAAGGTGGGTCGCGGCGTTCCCGTCGACCCATGGAGTGGGGCTATTGTAGTCGAGTATGGTCAAATCCGCCTTGTACCCAGGTTCGACCCGACCGAACTGTTCGCCGAAATACCGCTCCAGGATCTTGTTTCCACGGGTGAGCACATTGGTGAAATCGCCTGGCCACCAGGGACCGCCGTTGTCCTTGTGCTTGAAGAACGCAAGCTTGATCTCCTCGAACATGTTTCCGCCGCATCCGTCGGTACCCAGGACCAACCGGTCGACCTGACGCAACCGCTTGCAATACCCGACATGGTTGTTCATGTTGCTGCGGGGATTATGTGCCAAAAAGCTCTTGCGCTCGTTGAGCAGCTCGATCTCGCTGTCGTTCAGCCACAATCCGTGCACCAGCAGCGTGTTGTCGGCAAGCAGACCGAAACTGTCGAGACGATCCATGATATCCTTGTGGTACATGTGGTGCGAATGGACGGTATCGTACTTGTCTTCCGCGACATGCAGATGGATTCCCCTTCCGGTACTGTCGCAGGCATCCTTCATCATCGCCAACCCCTCGTCGGGAATGGTGAATGGCGCATGCCCACCGATCATTGCCTCGACCAGAGGCTTCTTGCCACCCTTGCGTTCGGCATCGACACTTTTTGCGAATGCGATGTTTTCCTGTACTCCGGCCTTCACTTCATCCATGCCACCGTTGCGGTCGGTGATTTCGTAACAGGTCGCACCCCGGACTCCGATTTCCCGCATACCCTTCGCAATGGTTTCCAACGATCCGTCGATACACGAGGG
>PGXU01000062.1 GCA_002839335.1 Spirochaetae bacterium HGW-Spirochaetae-4 | reverse complement strand
TCGGTGCTCATCCTCGGAGCCGGACCGATTGGGCTGTTGCTGTCCCAAGCTATCCAATTGCAGGGTGCCAGCACTATCACACAGGTCGACAGGAACGAAAAACGCCTGGAGCTCGCCAAGGAATGCGGTGCGACCAGGGTCGAGAACTCGCTGGATTCACTGCAAGAGGATGCCTACGATGTCGTGGTGGATGCCTCCGGTGCGACATTCCTCATGGAACAGTCGATCCGGTTCGTACGCAAAGGTGGTACAATACTCCTCTTCGGGGTGCCGAACAAGGATGCCCGCCTCTGTCTGCCCGCCTTCACGATATTCGAAAAAGGCCTCTATATCCTTTCAAGTTACACCTCGGTGCGCAACTCCACCCAAGCGACCGCTTTGCTGGAAACCGGCAGGATCGATGTCTCCAAATTGGTTTCGCACCAATTGCCGTTGGAAGACTTCGCCCGGGGCATAGATATCCTTGAGAAGGGAAGCGAAGGGGTCTTGAAGGTGCTGATCAAACCATAAGGGATTACAGTCTACAGACCACCAGGTGTAAAGAGGAAAGGAAATGGAAACCAAAAGATTTTCGGGAAAAAGTATCGTGATCACCGGAGGGGCGGGTGATATCGGACTGGCCACAGCGGTTCGGTTCGGAAACGAAGGAGCCGATGTCGCGCTGGTCGATGTGAAGGATATGGCTTCGGCCAAAGCGAAGGTGCAGCAGACTGGAGCGACTGTGCGAACCTACACGTGCGATGTGACCGATTATGCACAGGTCGAGCAGACCGTGGCGACCATAGCAGAGGATTTCGGTAGCATAGACATGCTGTTCAACAATGCCGGTGTCCAAGGACAGTTCAAGCAATTGCACACCTACCCGGTCGATGATTTTGCCCAGGTGATCAACATCAATCTGATCGGCGCGTTCCACGTCCTCCGTGCGGTTGCGATCCACATGGTTGCACAGAAGAGCGGAACCATTGTGAACACGGCGAGCATGGCCGGAGTCGACGGTCCGGTGAACATGGTGGCCTACGGAGCATCAAAGTTCGCCATGGTCGGTATGACCCAAACCGCCGCCAAGGATCTTGCACCGTATGGTATCCGGGTCAATTCGATCTCGCCCGGGTTCATGGGACCTGGATTCATGTGGGACCGCCAAGTCGACTTGCAAGCGGCTGTCGGCTCGCAATATTACGATACGGACAGGAATGTGGTTGCCAAGCAGATGATCGGCGCGGTTCCACTTCGGAGATACGGGAATATCGAAGAAATTCCCGGGACCGTGGCATACCTCATGAGTGGGGATTCCAGTTATGTGACTGGAGTGAACATCAAGCTTTCCGGCGGCATCTGATAGGAGGAATGGAATGGCAAATATCATGAAGAGATTCGGACTGGAGGGACGTACGGCACTGGTGACTGGTGGTGCCCAAGGCATTGGCAAAGCCTATTGCGAGGCATTGGGAGAAGCTGGAGCCAAAGTGGCGGTCGTCGACATAAACTTGGCCGCAGCGGAAGAGACTGCCCACGAACTGGAGAAACGGGGAATTGTCACCATTGCCATCGGAACCGATGTGACAAACCCCGACCAGGTGGCCAAGATGGTCAAGACGGTGGTACAAAACTGGGGCAGCCTCACTATCGGTGTGAACAACGCTGGTATGGGTCTCTGGCGCGAAGCAATGACGATGCCCTTCGACCAGTGGCGCAAGATACTCTCGTTGAATCTGGATGCGGTGTTCCTCTGCGCACAAGCCGAGGCACAGGAAATGACTCGCACCGGATACGGCAAGATCATCAATACCGCATCCATGTCCGCCCATATCTCCAACACACCCCAGAACCAATGTGCCTACAACGCTTCGAAGGCAGGAGTATTGCACCTGACAAGAAGTCTTGCGGCCGAATGGGCTCCCAAACAGATTTGTGTCAACAGCATCAGTCCCGGCTATACGAAAACCGATCTGGTGGACAGGTTGCTCGAGACTCCGGAAGGTAAGACGATCCTGCCACAGTGGTTGGAACGGATCCCGATGGGCCGGATGGCGACAACGGGAGATTTGCAGGGTGCGGTCGTCTACCTGGCTTCCGAGGCGAGCGACTACATGACCGGTGCGGACATGTTGATCGACGGAGGCTATTGCGCCTGGTGACGGGGATTCTCCCCCTCGCTTTTTTACGGTAGAAGGAGACTGGCTCCACCACGAGGTGGATGCCGGTCTTAATTTTCATTTTCACCCTTCTTTCCTTCCCGTTTATCGCCTATAATCAAACTTGTGGCCGACGCACCCGTTGCCCGGAGCAAAGAAGGCATGGACTCGGTGTTTGCAGACAGCCAGGAGGGACAAGCCATGCGCATCGCCGGAGCCGGTTGTTGTCTGATCGACTCGATCTACATGCATTGCTCATATACGGATGAAGCTTTCAAGAAGCTTTGGACCAAACGACGGGGAGACGGAGGCCTGATCGAGGGCGGTTTGGTCTTCAGCGAAGATCTTCAGCAGTTCGCCAACAAACCGTACAGGCAGATTCTATCCGAGCTTGTCGGCGACCGGAATCCCGATGTCGTCAATCTCGGGGGCCCCGCTGTCGTCGCACTTGTCCACGCTGCCCAGATATTGGCTCCCCACCATGTGGAGGTCTCGTTCTACGGCGCAGTCGGTACCGATACCCTCGCCAAGCAGGTACGGGATGCCACAGGCCCCTGCCCATTGCATATGCACCTGAAGGAGATTCCCGACCAGCGCACCGCGACAACCGAAGTATTCGACGATCCCTCGGCACGACACGGCAAAGGAGACCGTTCGTTCATAAACACCATCGGAGCCGCTGGATTCTTCGGTCCCCACGATATCCCCGATAGCTTCTACGACGCAGAGGTCGTGTTGCTCGGAGGAACAGCCCTTGTGCCCCGACTTCACGACGGGATGCATACCATCCTCGAGAAGGCGAAACAACGGGGTTGCATCACGGTGGTGGGAACAGTCTATGATTTCCGTAACGAGAAGGCGAATCCAAACCAACCTTGGCCACTTGGAGACGAACCATCGTATCGGAATATAGACCTGTTGATCACCGATGAGGAGGAGGCGTTGCGTCTGACCGGAACCCACCATGTCGACCAGGCCTCGCAAAAGCTCATTTCCTATGGTGTGGGGGCACTGGTCATCACACGGGGTGCCTTGGACATGCTCGTCTGGTCATCTGGGACAACGATACGTGCCTGCAAGCTCCAGCATCTGCCGGTAAGTGCCTATATGGATGCCAAAATGGCAGCCGAACCTTCGATTCGCAAGGATACGACCGGTTGCGGTGACAATTTTGTGGGTGGTGTCCTCGTCTCCCTGGCATTGCAACTGGTCAAGGGGAAGGATATCGATATGGTGGACTTGTGCGCGTGGGGTGCGGCATCCGGCGGGTTCGCCTGTACGTACCATGGAGGGACCTACCATGAACAGCAGCGGGGCGAAAAGGCCCGATTGCTGGAACCGGTGGTACATGCATACCGTGAATCGGTGGGAGCAGCAAGGTGAAACCCCTGTTTGTCCAGTGGGGAGCAGGAAATATCGGACGATCCTTCATAGGACAGGTATTTTCCCGCAACGGATATCGTGTCGTGTTCATCGACATCGATGAGAAGCTGGTCGAGACGCTCAATGCCCACAAGCGATATGTGGTCGAAGCCGTTTCACGCGATGGCGCCGAACGCCTGCAGGTCGATTCGGTCTCTGCGTTGCATGTCAGCCATACGGCCGAGATTGCCGACGCTATCGCCGAAGCAGACCTCATGGGTGTCTCGGTCGGAAAGAACGCTTGGCCCGGTATCGCGCCACAATTGGCACACGCCATCGCACACCGCCATTCGAGTCGTCCCGACAACCCGATCGATATCATCCTTGCCGAGAATATCCACAATGGAGCAGCCTTCACCTCATCCTTGTTGTCTTCCCACCTTCCGAAGGGATTCCCCTTGGATTCATACATTGGCCTCGTGGAGGCGAGTATCGGAAAAATGGTGCCGATCCAGAAGGCTTCCACCCCGTTGCTGTTGCGCTCTGAACCATACAACGAGTTGATTGTCGACAAGAAGGGGTTCCGCAATGCGATTCCCGATGTGAAGGACCTTCATCCGGTCGAGCCGATGCAGGCTTACATGGACAGGAAGCTTTTCATACATAATCTGGGACATGCGGCGAGCGCATATCTGGGCTACCTGGCCCACCCCGACCAACCGCTGGTCGCACAAGTGCTGGAAGACCCCAAGGTCTTTACCCACGTACGCAAGACCATGATCCAATCCATGGAAGTGCTTCTGCACCTCTATCCCAATGTATTCACCAGGCAGGCATTGGAACGGCATATCGACGACTTGCTGTTACGGTTCGGCAACCGCGCGTTGGGCGACACGGTGTTCCGTGTCGGTCGGGATTTGAGACGAAAACTTCGCTTCGACGACCGGATCATGGGAATCATTATCCATGCACAACAGATCGGTATGGCATGGGACCGTATCGGGCATGTCTATCTGGCGGCGCTCTCGTTCACCGCAGGCGATACGGACGGAAAGCAACTGCTTGCGGACCAGGCATTCCTGAAGGAATTGGAAAATCTGCAACGTCCCGATATGATTTGCCACGCGGCAGGATGGAACGACGCCGATTTGCCGGAAGACCTGTGCCGGACCATCTCGCAAGCCTTCGACCTCATCGGCTAGCGATCGCCAATGAAAGGAATCCCTACCCCAGGGCAAGCCCTGAACCCAGGAGGCTTTGCCTCCTTTCCCGCCCCAAGGGGCGAGGTATGGATCCTTACGTTGCTGGCACTCGCTCGGGAGAGTGACCACTTCGTGGTCCCTTTCCCCTCGCTTCGTTTGGCATGAAAGGTTCCTTCGGTCACCTCACGTTGCCTGCACTCGCTCGGGAGAGTGACCACTTCGTGGTCCCTTTCCCCTCGCTTCGTTTGGCAATCAGCTTGAACTGCAACCAATCGCAAGGTGGATTGCTGGAGCTTCAGATCTCGTCTTCCCATTGGCTCGGACCAAGGGTGAGGTGGTCGAACACAAAGTCGCAACCTTCACCGTTCGAGGGGGAGCAAGCATAGACGCCGACCGATATCCTCCCAGGATACGCATGCAGATGGGCAATGCGCATCTGGTCCCAGCTCTTTCCATTTTCCGAACTTTCTATGAGGAAATCAGCGCCCTTGCCCTGCACGCGGTACCACCTGCGCTGGACGGTGGCATCGATATCGACGGTAGCCCAGTCCGAATACCCCAGATTGGTAACGACCGACCCAAGGCGGGAAACGGTTTTCGATTCGGCCTCGATGCCGATCTTTATCCAGTTCTCCATATCGATACGGAGCATGATACCACCCTGGTCGTACCTGTTGCACGGTTTGCCGGAGCAGCGCACGACCAGCGAGAAGTCCTCCTCCACATCCGTGAGCAGGCAGTGCCCGTTGTCCCGTCTGAAACCATAATGGGTCCCTTGCCAAAAATCAGTCTCCGCTTGGGTGGAAACCCGTAAGACGGCATCGTTCCATTCATGCTTCGGTTCGTGCAACCAGATCCAAGCTCTCCTCTTGTCGAACATGGCGGCATCCCTCCTTGCCAGCTACAAGTTTTTCATAGTCGCTTCATCAATAAGACTACAATGCCTTCACCACTCTGTAAACATATATCCTTCGCAAGTCGATGATTACAGCTTTTGAACGAGCGTGAGAAAAAACTGGGTTGGACGGACTTCATACGTTCCCCAGAACTTCTGGTCTGCCGAAGGTCGTTCCTTGACCTCGACAACCGCATGGGTACGCAGCTTGCGGTACACGAACTCGCTGAACCGGGTGGCGAACACATCGGCGTCATCATCCCCAATCTCCTTGAGGTACGGAAACAATAGTTTCAACACTTCTATCGCGAATGTGCGCACCGGGGTCCATTGCCGTCCGCGGTGCAGCAACAGGAGGAACAGGTAGTTCATCATGACCAAAGGGATCGTATCGATCTCGTCGAAGAACGCATAGAACAAATCTTCCAGATTCTCCAACAAATCCGTCTCCCCGATATTTTGTGAACCGTTGGTAAGTACCTCGAAGGAGGGGAAAGCGGCCACGGCATCCACTGCGAACAATTCGCTCTCCTCCAACGGCAGGCTTAAAAACTCGTATTCCCGTGCCGCAAGCGGTTCCAGTCCAGGCAACACGAAATCACCATCGATGGTTGTGATATCGAACATGTCATCGGGAATCTCAGCCCTCCGCCCCATGTTCTCAATGACTTTCGCCAACTCGACCACCACCGAGGCATCAACATCCATACGCTTGCAACGGGCGTCCAGATCAAACCGCAGCGAGAGTTCCCGCGCGTCGAGGTACTCGTTCAATACAGCCCTGGATTTGGCCACATGCTCCAATTCGTTGAACAGATCCTTCGCCATGGGAGTGGCCTGCAGGTGCCAGGCTTGCCAAGGAAAAGCGAAATTCCTGATCTGAACCGATACGGCAAGGACCGGCAGCGATACACTCTGTTGGGGGTCGAGGATCGTTTCAGGATCAACGGCGGGAGCAGTCGGAGCCACCAGATGCAGAAGTGAGATCCATGCCGATTGTGTGCTCGCCAACAGGGCGATGCGTTGACGCTCGGAATCGATGAACAATGCCGCGATGGCAAACTCGGGAAACTGCCAGCCGTTTCCCGATTCGTTCGCGAACCGCTGCAAATCGTGCGGCACAGGCAACGATCGCATCCGTTTGTCCGGACTATCGAACACCATGCAATGGAAGTTCCCACTGCGCGAATGGCGCCACTTCCCCGGTATTTGCCTGGTATCGAATTCTGCACCAATCGGGAATTCGTCCCAATAGATGTCGATGTATTCATCCTCGATCATCGATTCGTTGTGGAATGCTATGGAATCCAAAAGGAGAAAATCGGTGAAACGCCGGTTGATGCTTTCGGTGATCGAAGTCATATCGACCGGTCTGCCGGTGTCCAATCCCTCGAAGAAGAACCTGATATCGTCGGAATAGATTGCTGAGAAGGAATGGTGGTAACCGAAGGTCTGGTACTCCTCGCCGTTGTGAAGCACCAGAGCGATACGATAGGGAAGCAGGAAGTTTTCCTGTTCATCCATCAGCTTGTGCGTGACGACAAACGGTGTGTCGGTGAAGTCTTCGACCAATATTTCGGTCATAGGGAACGATTCCTCCATCGACACCATGCCATATACCCACGTGGCTGGATTGAGAACAAGGTGCGACAACAGTCCCGCTTGCTCGGCGGACAATGCGGACTGGTTATCCCGCAAGAACACCCGAATCATTTCGGACTTGGTCAGTATCCTTGAAACCACGTGTTCGGTCCGCCTCTCGGCATACCATTCTGGATAGAATCGGGGGGAACCGGCATCGAATGCCAATGCACCGATCTTCCCGAGTGTCGGAGAGATATCGTCGCGGTCCTCGGCCCAGGCCGTCATGAGGGGAACCATGGACCTGACCAATTGGGAATATTGTTCATATGTTTCGGACGATTGTTTCGGTTTCATACCTCTGTATAACAATACGGACAGCCATATGCAACAGCCCGATTCTAATTTTTTATCCGAATCATCCACAACCGGCGAATATCACTTGTACAGGAGAGGCCTTCTCTGTCATTATCGGGCCATGGAACTCATCATAGGCCAATTGCTCGCCCTGGTCACCGCCCTTTGTTGGGCACAAAACTCCTTGATATATGCACATGTCGGGGCACAAGTCAGCTCCAACACCACCGCCCATATCCGCATTTGGATTGCCTTGCCGCTTATGTTGCTGGTACATCTGGTATTCGAGGGCACGCTGTTCCCCATCGGTATGGAAACCAATTCTTTCGTGTTGATCGGATTGTCGGGTGTGTTGGGATTTTGCATCGCCGACTTGTTCATATTCAGTTCCTTTGTCCATATCGGTGCCCGCCAGACCATGGTGATCATGACCACCAGTCCCCTTTTCGGTGCCTTGCTCGCTTGGATTTTCACTAATGAAGTGCTCACACCGCTACAGATTACCGGAATGGTGGTGACGTTGCTCGGTGTCGCATGGGTTGTGCTCGCCGACCGCAGTTCAGGAGTTGCAGGCGACCGACGCAAGATACTCAAGGGTATCGCGATAGCCCTGGGTGGTTCGTTGACACAGGCGGTCGCCTATGTCTTGGCAGACAAGGGAATGACCGAGAATATCCCCGCAGTCTCGGCGAATGTGGTGCGGTTGACGTTCGGACTGGGTGCCCTTGTCGTATTCGCTACCGCACGAAAATCGTTTGTGCGCGACTTCTCGCGTTTCACCGGCAAAGCTGGCCACAAGGCGTTGGTGTTGATCTTGCTGGCGGCGATCGTAGGGCCGGTCCTCGGCATCATATTGAACCTCCAGGCCCTGAAGATGGCTCCGGTCGGGGTGGTGACCACCTTATCCCAATTGACTCCGGTCATGCTGTTGCCGCTGGAAAAATTTGTCATGAAACGCCACATTACCCTTTCAGCGGTCATCGGAACGCTGGTCGCGGTCGCAGGGTCGGCCCTTCTGTTTATCTGAGATGGACAAATCGTCCACCGTGTCTTATCATAAACCATCCACCAGGAGAAAGCATAACCATGGAACACACGCTCTCGTACGTCTTAGTAACCCCGTACACCATCGCCAAGAGTAGGACTGGCGGCGTAGTCAGCCGGCTGCTCAGCCGAATCGACCTGGAGCTGGTCGGTGCCCAGATGATCGCGGCAGATGCCTCGTTCACCTCTGCATATGCAAAAATCCTCAAGGACCAGGACGACCCGTTGAATCCGGGAGCCTCAACCCTCTTGAGCACCTATGTGGAGAACAATATCGGGCCAACGGGAACACGAGCCCACAGGACGCTGATGCTGCTGTTCAGGGGAACCGAGGCGTGCAAGAAACTGAGTGACATTTGCGGTGCGTTGTATCCGGAAAACCGCAGTGTGGAATCGTTGACCGGTGAGACCATCCGCGACACCTATGCCGACTTGATTGTGGATCCGAAGAATCCCAAGAAGGTAACTTACTTCGAACCGGCTGTCCTCACCCCGCGCAACCAGGTGCACGCCGACAAGGTGCTCACCTTGCTTGCGAACTGGCTTCCGGGGCAACCGAACATCATCGAGAATGTGATATATCCGAATCCGGAGGATATTCAACGTACCCTGGTGATCATAAAGCCCGACAACTGGAAATTCGCATCGTCCAAACCGGGAACCATCATAGACATGTTCAGCAGGACAGGACTGCGTATCGTGGGCATGAAGGTCCACCGGATGTCGATCTCCGAGGCTCTTGAGTTCTACGGTCCGGTCAGGGAGTCGTTGAGGCAACGGCTCGCCCCGGTGTTCGGCCAAAAGGCCAAGGACCTGCTGGAGGAACAGTTCAAGATCCGCCTTTCCGAGCAGACCGAATCGGTCCTTGCCCAGACTGTCGGAGTCGAATATGCCACGGACCAATTCGAGCAGATTGTCGAGTTCATGAGTGGTCAGCGTCCCTCTGCCTGCAAATTGGAGGAGATGATCGAACCAGGTTCGGTCAAATGCCTGCTCATGGTCTATGAAGGCGAGAATGCGACCCAGAAGATTCGAGACGTGTTGGGTCCCACCGACCCGATGAAGGCTCCCGGTGGAACAGTACGACGCGAATTCGGCAGCAACATCATGGTCAATACGGCACACGCTTCCGCATCGGTCGAAAATGCCCTTCGGGAGATGGGTGTGGTCCGCTTCCATTCGAATCCGTGCGCCGAGATCATCCGCTCCTACCTGAACATGCGCTAGATTGTCGGCTACTTCTTCTGCCCGTAATAGGCGTTCGGGCCGTGCTTGCGTTGGTAATGCTTGTCGGTCAGGTATGACGGCAACGGCTGGGCAAGCGGATTCACCGCCAATGTGATCCAAGCCATCCTGCAGACCTCTTCCAACACCACGGCATTGTATACGGATGCGGAGGCATCCTTCCCCCAGGCAAAGGGTCCATGACCGGCTACCAACACCATCGGCTGTTCCACGGGATTGATCTGTTCGAACACCTTGGTGATCAGAACTCCGGTCTCGTATTCGTAATTGCCCTCCACCTGGTCCCGGCTCATCATGGGTGTGCACGGAATCGGCAAGTGGCTATGGTCGGCATGGGTGGTTCCAAAGACAGGAACCGATTTGCCGGCCTGCGCCCAACCGACCGCATGGGGCGAGTGCGTGTGGGTAATTCCTCCGATCTTGGAGAATGCCCGGTAGAGGACCAGATGCGTCTGCATATCGCTGGATGGGCGCATGGAACCTTCCACAACCTCCCCGTCCATATCCAGGACGACTATATCCTCGACTTGCAGTTTCTCGTAGGGGATACCGGAAGGTTTGATGGCGAATACTCCGGCCGTCCGATCGATCGCCGAAACATTTCCCCACGTGTAGAGCGCCAGGTTCCTCTGGGGAATCTCCATATTGGCTTCCCAAACCGCTTGCTTCAGAGCATCGTACTGTCCCATATCGTGCCTCCTGTCTCTTGTATGCACATTAAAAACGTATATTCATGGCCATCATGGTTGGCCCGACCGCTACACTGATACGATCACCTTGCCACGATGGAAGGAATTTCCAGGCAAGATATGGTACGGCAAAGCCGAAGAACGACCCGATGGCCGCCCCTGCGAGCACATCGGTGACAAAATGGTTTCCGCTTGCCACCCGCAAGGCTGCGGTAGCTGAGGCGAAGGTCCACGCTGCGATGGTCACGGGCATCCGGTAACGGCTGTCTGGATATCGCAATGCGAACAGCGCATGGGTGAACGCCGCTCCCGTGAAAGCCATTATCGAGTGTCCCGAGGGAAAGGATTCGTCATGGTCGTCCTCCCCCATGGGGGGCTGTTCCGGAGAATCCGGGAAATATTCGTACGGTCGGATCCGTTCGATCGTCTTCTTCATCAGGGTCCTGGTGCCAAAGGACAAAAGCGCGCTTGTTCCATACAACAGCGATATTTCAAGCCACTCGGAGGGAGGTGCGACAAAAGCGAAGGCGGCCGGGGCGAAAAAGGAGATGTACTGGGTCACATCACTAGTCATGGACAACGGCTCGGAATAGGGGAACATGAGTTTGCTGTCGAAATCGTTGACTGTTGGAAGTGACGTCGGTTCGGCGGACAGGTGTCCTATCGTGAAGACCGACAGTACGATCAGGAGGATAAGGAAACTGTTTCTTTTGTCCACAAGAAACCTCCGGCATTGGGTGTGTACACGGATTCATGCACAGACAATCTATCATATTTATCGCATCGCACAAAGTGGTATACCGTGGTACAATCGAGGCAGGAGGAGCACACCATGGAATATGTGATAGAATTGGTCGAAACCGAGAGAATGCCGTCGCTTTCGATCCGCAAGACCGTCACAGCGGACCATCTGCCACACGAGATAGGCTCCGCCTATGCGAGCATCACCTCGTATCTGGCCGACCTGGGAATCAAGGAACCCGGACAGCCCTACATCGCCTATTACAACATGGACATGCAGAACCTCGATGTCGAAATGGGATTCGTCACCAATGCGGAGTACCCGGGATACGGCGATATCAACGCCGAAACCATTCCCGCGGGGAAATGGGTCTCCTTCATCCACAAGGGACCGTACAAAGAGATGGGGCACGGCTATACCGCCGCAACCAGATGGATGCAGGAACATGGGTACCACGCAACTGGGATTGTCTACGAGTACTACTTGAATTCACCCGAGGCGGTACCCGAAAGCGAACTCATGACGAAAGTGGAGTTCTTGTTGCAGGTATAAAGGTTTCAATCCTCCAGGAATCCGGTCTCCCGCATGTGTGAGAGGAGGAAGTCGCGTGCCTGTGCGATAGCGCCTTCGGGATCGAGTTCCTTGCCAGTCCACATCTCGATCAGCAGCGGTCCGCGATAATCGAGTTCACGCAATACGGAGAACACCAGGTGGAAATCGACACAGCCCGTGCCGAACGGAACTTCCTTGAACACACCTTCCGTTGTGGCGGTCACAGCTATCGTATCCTTGAGATGGATCGCGGTGATCCAGTCGAAACCCAACCACAATTGTTGGGAAATATCGTTGCCCCAGGCGGATAGGTTCCCGACATCGGGATAGACCGAGGTCCAACACGAACGGAACTCACGCTTCAACTCCATGAACCGGTCGATAGTCGAAAGGTACGGAGTATCCATAATCTCGAAGGAAAGCATCACCTGATACTTCTTGGCCATCTTCTCGCAAAGGGCGAACTGCTCGCGGAACAACCTGTCTGTCTCGCTATCCGACGGTGTATAATATTCGTCGTAGCCGGCGATCTGGATTACCCTGATACCCAGGTCGAGTGCTAATTGCAAGGCTAGTTCCATGATTTGCATCGCTGTGGCACGAACCTTCGGGTCCTTGCTGCCCAAGGGGTATCGACGATGTCCGCTCAAGCATATGCTGGGGACCGACACACCACTTTCCAGCACGTCCCGTACAAATTTCAGCCGCCTTTCCTTCGACCATGTCAACCGTGCCAGGCGTTCGTCGGTTTCGTCGATAGACATTTCGACAAAATCGAAGCCCAACTTTTTTGCCATAGCGAGACGTTCGCGCCACGAAAGGTCGTGGGGCAATGCCTTTTCGTAGATTCCGAGACGGAGATCGGTTCGTGTCATGGTTATTTCCTTGGACAGGTCGATTCCCGCACCACCAACCGGGGTGGCAACAGGACCTGGAACTGGTCGATCCGTTCACCACTGGTAAGTTTGTCGATATAGTCGACAGCCTTCTCGCACAGCTCCTGGTACGGCTGGGCGATGGTGGTCAGGCTCGGATAGTACATCTCGGCGAATTGGACATCGTCCATACCCATGACCGCGATATCCTCGGGAACGCGGATGCCACGGCGGCACAAGGTGGAAATCGCACCAGCCGCGATCAGATCGTTATGTCCCCACAGCCCGTCGAACCCGATCTGTTCATCCAGGAACTTGGTCACTCCGGCAACACCATTCTCGTAGGTGAACTCACCCTCGTGGACCATGGAACGATCCAAAACCATACCATGCTTCTCCAACGTATCGCGGAACCCCTGGTGCCGTTCCCGGCTCAAGCCGATCTTGAAGCTTCCGGTAATGGTGGCGATCCTCTTGCATCCGCACCCGATCAGATGCTCCGCGGCGATTACGCCGGCCTGGTAGTTGTCCAGGATGACATTGGGTATCTTCTCATTGTGGAATGCGCGGTCGATCACGACCATGGGAGTATTCGAGGACCGGGACATGTTCACCACATGGCTTTCATCGGATACACGGGAAAAGATGATCCCATTGATCCTCTGGCGCAACAACATGTCGATTGCGACAGCCTCACGGGTATAATTGTTGTGGGTATTGAAGATCAACAGGTTCAAGCCCCGTTTGGAAGCGCTCTCCTCGATATACTTGATAACCAGGTTGAACGAGGGATGCGCAATTTCGGGAACAAGAAGGCCGATATTCTTGGTTGCCTTCAACCGCAGGCTTTGCGCCAGAAGATTCGGGCGGTAATTGACGGATGCGATAGCCTCCTCGACACGTTGCTTTGTCTCCTCGTTCACAAACATGGTACCATTTATGACACGGGAAACCGTCGACGGAGATACACCCGCCAACGCAGCAACGTCTTTCAAAGAAGTCATGCAATCTACCTACCTTTGTACCAAGGGACAGGGCAATCACCCTGTCCCCACAACTGTACCGTTACAGTTTCAAGTCGGGATTCCCAGCACCGAAATGCTTGAGGATCACGATCGGATCCGACTTGGACGGGTTGGTGATCCGTACGCCGGCCTTCGCAGCATCCTCGCTGACAAAGTACTCGTCGTAGGTCAGCTGCCCGAACCTGATCAGAGCCGGGGTCTCGATGTCCCACGTACCGAACGTCCCATGCCCCTGCACCACGTACATGCCGTAGGCGGCGCTGTCGGTGATGGTTACCGTGGATCCCGGGAACACCGTCAGCTCCTTCGCGCTGAACGCGCCCGACTTGTACACGACCCACTTCTCTTCATACCCCAATTCGCGCATTTCCTCAACCGGTCGCACCGGCTTGGGTGCCATGAACCGGTGTTCGGCGAACAGCGGATCGACGTTCACTTCCCAGTCGATCACATCCAGCAGGTAGTCGTAGTCGCCCACCTTATCCTGCGGGGTGTTCTTCCACAGCAACTCCTCCCCGATGATCGCGTCGTTGACCAGCGACTGGTACATCGCGAACACGTCCGAGGCCATTTGCGGCTCGTAGGTGCACAGGCTTCCCGGTGCGTGCAATACCCCCGGCGGGACATCCCAACCGGTGCCGGGCACCAGGCGGTATGCCGTCGACAGGTCG
Source organism: Spirochaetae bacterium HGW-Spirochaetae-4 (assembly GCA_002839335.1). Classification (GTDB taxonomy): domain Bacteria; phylum Spirochaetota; class Spirochaetia; order Sphaerochaetales; family Sphaerochaetaceae; genus UBA8525. The sequence goes on along the minus strand of PGXU01000062.1, from coordinate 4,859 downwards.
GTGATCTTGTTGTCCCCGTGGGTGAAGTTCATCAGCGCCTCCTTCACCTGCTCGCGGGTAACCCCGGGTTGCAGTCCGAAGAAGGTATAGGGGAAGTCCCCGCCGTGGTTGTTCAACTGCGGTGGGAAGTAGTAGGCTTCGGGCTTGCCCATGGCTCCCACCTTCGCGGCATGCTCGTCGCGGTGGTGGATATGGTGTGGCAGCGGCCCCTTGTTGTCGAAGAACTTGGAGAACATCGGCCACTTGCCGAACTGCTTCCACAAGCGCTCGCCTATCAAGGCTCCCTTGAGCTCGTCGACCGCGTCGCGCAGCAGGAACTGCTTCGTTTGGCCCTTGTCCTCGAACACGCAGAAGCTCAGTCCCTCGAACTCACCGGTCAACGGACCGTTGTCCGCGGGCGTCGTTGAGCTGAACCACCGTTCGTCGATACCGCCACGATTGCCTCCCAACGCATAATAATCGTCCGGATGCAGCTTGATTCGCCGCCCAGGCACACAGAACGAACGGGGAACCCAGTTCGGTGCCAGTCTGAATATGCCCTTGCCTTGCTCGAATGCCGCTTGAATGTCACTTTTACTCATGATTTATTACCTCACTCAAAGATTTGTTAATTGGACTCAGCTCTAAGTCTGTCAAGAATGACCGCACCGATTATCAATCCACCTTTCACGACCTGTTGGAAATATGGAGAGATTCCCAGGAGGTTCATGCCGTTGTTGATGACGCCGATCAACAGTGCGCCTATCAAGGTGCCGATAATGCTTCCCCGACCTCCTGAAAGGCTTGTACCGCCGATAACCACAGCGGCGATAACGTCAAGCTCATACCCTTGTCCGGCAACAGCTTCCGCAGAATTCAGCCGGCTGGTTAGAATGAGAGCGCTCACACTTGACATGACACCGACAATCACATAGACCATCGATTTATAGAAATTCAAATTGATGCCCGAGAGCTTAACCGTCTCCTCGTTGCCACCTATTGCGTATGTATATCGTCCTAGCCGGGTATGGTTCAGCACAAACCAGGCCAATGCCACCATTATGACGAATACAATAACCGGAACGGGGATACCCAACACGTAACCGCCACCGAGCTCCCTGAATTCAGGAGAGAATCCACTTATCGGGTAACCCTTGGTGTAAATCAATGTGACACCTCGGGCGATGGTAACCATACCGAGGGTAACTACGAAGGGCGCAATTTTTCCGATGGTCACCAACAATCCATTGATCAAACCGATAATTGCGCCAACCAGAATCGCAGCCAGAGCCGCAATGAGGGGAGCAACAGCGTTGTTCTTCATGAGACCTGCGGCGACAGCACCCGACAAAGCCAGGATCGAACCGACCGAGAGGTCGATGCCACCGGTAAGGATAACGAAGGTCATGCCCACCGCTATGATTCCATAAATGGATGTCTGACGGATAATATTCAATATATTGTTTACTGTGAAGAAATAGGGTGATAAGAATGATAAAGCCAGACAAATCAGGAAAAATACGATAAGTATTCCATTATTCTTCAGCAATTGTTTGTAATCAATTATCTTTTTCATGGTAATTCTCAATACTCCTTTATACGTTACATCAAGCTCTGCGTCTTTCATGCAGGCCGAGGGAGTATTCCATCACCTGCTCTTCATTCAATTCACCCTTCCTGAATTCCTTCACTATCCGACCTTCGAACACAACAGCCGCCCGATCGCTGATATTCATGACCTCGGGCAATTCCGAACTGATCATGATCACTGCAGCCCCTCGCTTCGCAAGATTCTGCATAAGCCGGTAGATCTCAACCTTGGCACCGACATCGATTCCTCGTGTCGGTTCATCGAAGATATAGACATCGCAGTGGCGGATAAACCATTTGGCAAGGACAACCTTCTGTTGGTTTCCTCCCGAAAGATTTATAACCAACTGTTTGACAGACGGCGTCTTGATGTTCATGCTGTCTATCATGGTGTTCACCTCATCGGTTATTCTCCGCCGGTGCAGCACTCCTGCAGTCGAATAGAGGTCCAGGACACTCAAAGCTGCATTGTCGAACACGCTCATGCCCAATATGAGGCCTTGTTGTTTGCGTTCCTCGGGAATCAAACCGATTCCTTTCATGACAGCATCCTGGCAATTCCTGATCTTCACCGGATTCCCATGCAGCAACACTTCTCCCGAATCCATTTTCCGGTACCCGTATATGGTCTGCATGATCTCGGTCCTTCCCGCACCGACAAGACCGACAAATCCAAAGATCTCCCCTGCGCGTGCGGCGAACGAGACATCCGAGCAGATGCCTTTTTTGGTAAGACCCCTCACCTCAAGCACAATCGCTCCCGGTTCCGAATCGTATTGCGGATATTGCTCTTCCAGTACCCGTCCTACCATATACTTGATCATCTCATCATTGGACATCGTGCCACGATCTTTGGTTATCACCCGTTCGCCGTCACGCAATATCGTAATGCGGTCAGCAAGGGTATGGACTTCTTCCAATCGATGCGAGATGTAGATTATTGAGACTCCAGCCTTTTTCAGTTGCTTGATAATTTCGAACAGCCGTTCGACCTCATTGCCAGTCAAGGCTGCGGTCGGTTCGTCCATAACCAAAATCTCGGCATTCAGAGAAAGGGCTTTGGCAATTTCAATAATCTGTTGATGGGCAGCACCCAGCGAATAGACCTTCTGCTGTGGTTCGATATCGAGTTTGAAGGGTGCGAGCGCTTCTCGGGTCATCTCGTGCATTCTGGACCAATCGATTGTACCGAAGGACGTCTTCGGTTCCCGTCCCAGGAAGATATTCTCTGACACCGAAAGGTAGGGAATAAGATTGAGCTCCTGGTAGATGACCCCGATTCCCAAATTGATCATCTCTCTGAGACCCGTAGAAACGATTTTTTCCCCTTTTAGGAACAAGTCTCCCTCATCGGCCTTGTACAAGCCGGAGAGTATCTTCATCAACGTCGATTTGCCGGCACCATTCTCCCCCACCAACGCGTGCAGCTCACCTTTGTTCAAATCGAAACTGACATTCGACAAGGCGCGTACACCGGGAAAAGTCTTGGTGATTCCTGACATTTTCAGCAAAGGTTCCATGGAGGTCTCCTCTGGATAAAAGTCCATGGGGCCGGTTACACCAGCCCCATGATTCAAAACGTTGGTTACTCGGTAACCGGAAGTGGATTGATGTATTGGACAGCAGAAGCGGGCTTCTTGCCGGTCTTGATATACTCAACCAGAATATCGAGAGCCCTTGAGGCTTGCTGGCCCGGGAACTGGTCGATGGTTGCACCGAGCTTGCCTTCCTTCATGTAGGAGAAGGCATCGGTGGTCGCATCGAATCCGATGGTGACCTTGGAAGCAGGATTGATTCCGGCAGCCTGGATAGCTTCGATAGCACCAATGATCATCTCGTCGTTCGCACCGAACACTGCGTCGAAATTAGGATAAACCTGCATGAGGTTTTCCATGACACTCTGAGCTTTGGCACGGTTGAAGTCAGCGGTTTGGCTGACCAGGATCTTTACATTGGAAGTCTTGATGATCTCATCGAATCCAGCCTTGCGGTCGAGGGCTGCCGATGAACCTGGAGTTCCTTCGAGTTCGATGACAGCGCCTTTGTTGCCAAGCTGTTCAATGATATACCGGGCTGCGGCACGGCCACCTTCGATATTGTCGGCACCAACATGTACCAACACCTTGTCGGTATTGGCCTTACGGTCCACGCTAGCTACAGGAATACCAGCGGCGACAGCAGCTTCGATAGCAGGAACGAGTGAATCGGTTGTCAGGGGCGAGATGAGGATTCCATCGACCTTCTGGGCAATGAAGTTCTCGACAGCTGCCATCTGGATGTTCGATTGGTTCTGTGCATCGTGGGTGATCAATTCGATACCGAGCGTTGCGGCATATGCCACAGCTTCGTCGAACATTGTCACGAAGAATGGGAACTGCAGTCCAGGGACAGTCATTCCGATGGTGATCTTACCATCATCCTTTGCCTCGGTTTGACCAGCCGCAAACAGCGTGGTTCCGAGAAGCGCGAGTACCAGTACGAGAACAAGAATTTTTTTCATGTTACACCTCTCCTTTATTTGGATGTTCCTAAAGCCTAACACAGAAAATCGAGTTGTCAAGCATGAAATCGTTTGCGCAATCGATTTCTTGGACTATTTTCCTTGACAGCGGTCAATTTCGGCTCTACCGTGGTATGTGTAGGAGAGACGTATGCGACGACCATTGCCGATCACAAAAGTAGAATTTTGCGCGAAGATAAAACATCTTGAGGATGTCTTGGAATCTAACGGCTACACGGAAGCATACCTGTGCAGCGAAGGCGCCATGCGCTGGCTCACGGGCATGCGCCATCAGGTCGTCGACATAAGTCCCAACGCGCCGACAACGGTCCAGGCGATCGTCACGGTACATCCCCAACGGACCATATCCTTCTTCAGCGAACCGTGGGAAGCTGCTCGGGTCGGCGATATCATGGCCAAGGGAATCTGGAACGATTGTGGTATCGCGGTTTCCTACGGTGGTTCTGCCCCCGACTTCTCCAGACCTGGTCTACTTTCCCCTACCCTTGCCGGGTACGCCGAATTGGAGCGGGCTATCGTATCGCCGTTGGCCGAGGGAACCACCGGCAACCAATGGGAGAAGCTCATGTGGCTCATAGGGGAATCCCGCAAGGCACTGGTCGAAGTGGCAAGGCTGCTGCGACCCGGCATGACAGGCTGGGATGTGCGCTCGGCAATCTACGAAGCATACCACAGGCGCCATATCGAGATGAATCTGGTGATGCTCGGACTCTCCGGCATGCAGCGACATGCACATCCGGTCATTGAGGACGATTCGGTCGTCCAGGAC
>PGXU01000061.1 GCA_002839335.1 Spirochaetae bacterium HGW-Spirochaetae-4 | reverse complement strand
AATTCCGTCCCTTTTTGCAACCGCGATCCTCCTGCCGTCCCCTCCGCGCACACGCCCCTCCTTTCACCACTTGACCACACGTTTTGCGGAAGAGCCAAAGTTGGTACCAGGTACCTTTTAATATTTTTCCCAAATATCAGGACGGACGAACGATTTGTCGCCGATTGTCACGGTGTTGCTGGGAAAAATGATAGGTCGGGTGATGAACTCGAATCCTTGCTTCCTGACGAGGATCGTGTCTTCACTTTTCGTTCCGGTTATCGAAGGATTCCAACAGAACGCCTGGTTCTCCTGGATGGTCCCTGCGAGGTCGAAATCGACGCGATAGTCACGGTTCGCATATCCGATAGGTCCGCCCTGGTGATGTTTGAGGAATTCATCCGATATCCCGTACTTGTCGTACAAGGCCTTGGCCGCAAGCAACGGCTGTGCATAGGGACGGCCCGGAATCGTGTTGACCATGAGCGTACAATCGATCTCCTGGTTGATGCGGTATTGTTTGCGCAACTCGTCGGTGACCGGCACGAAATTCACATACCGTGTCAGGCATATGGTAAGACCCCATTTGCGCATGTTTCCGCCAATCTGGACCCGTTCCTTCATGCGGTTGCCGGTTGGAATCGCATGCCGATACTTGTACAACCGTTCGTCGGCGGCGCACATGAGCGAGGTGAACTCCATTCCCTGGTCGAACAGTGCACCGGAAATCCGCTTTATGGCCTCGAGTTCCGTATCTCCGGGTCGCAGCGATGCAGCCGTTTCCTCAAGGGCAAGGGTTGCCATGTATCCTACCTGACGGATCCGCTCGATTTCGCCCTCTGTGAGCGAGAGGCGCAACTTCTTTATCTCTCCATCGATGTTTGTCCCAAGCTTGCTGGGAAAATCCACGCCGATTTTTCCCGATGGGACCAGCACGGCGAGAGTCTTTCGCTCAAAATCATTCTCATACCAGATTCCAGCATGAATGGAAAAACCCATCTCTTCCAAACCTTCCTCGTCGACCATCCGTTGCTTCTCAATCATATTTGTCACGGCATGGGTCTCGCTTTGTGTTACCAGCAGTCCACAGTTGCCCATCTCTCCCCAACCGAGGTAATTCTGTCCGCCGCAAGTCAGCCATGCGAAATCATCCTGACGCTTGAGGTAGACACCATCGATACCCAATTCGAGCATCATGGAGCGGATCCTATCCAGTTTGACAGCAAGCTCTTCTTTCCTAGTCATGATTCACCACCTTATATGTTGTTACAGATCACTTGAACAAATTTCCATTTTCGTCGAATTGCAGTTCATAGGGTTTTCCTACGATCTCGAACCGGTCGTCGGTCGCCAGCAGCGGTACAAGGTTCTCGGATACCTCGATATCTGTCAGGCACAGGGTATTGTGGATCCTGACTATCGTGGTATCCTCCCAATTCTCGCGGGTACTTGTTTTCATGCATGCCTGGAGCGCTTGCCTGTCGTTGGGAAGCACCATGGGAATCTTGACGCCACCGGTGAGCAACGCAGTCAATGTGTTGGGGTAGGTTTGGGAGAAGTCGAATTTTTCCGCTGCACGGACCGTCGTGAAATCGGCCATTCCCAAACCATTGCCATTCCCTTTCGATTCCTTCGAGATATCGAGGATAGCGACCCGCTTGATGTCGGGCCCGCCACTGATCCAGGACGTGTGGTATCGTCCAACGATATTCGTATCGAACCCGGCTCCACTGATATTCTTACCGATCTCATCAATGACCAGCGCATCCAATCGGTCGAAGTGCAGTTTTGGACAATAGTGTTTGGCAAGTTCCAGCAACTCGGGTTCCTGTACAGGAATTTCGCTACCCGACATGACTTGTGCCACACACGTCTCGTGGTAAGCGTTTTCAACGAACCCCACGGCAAACAAGACCTTCAGCCTCTTCAATGCTTCAAGTGCGATCATGGGAATGTGGTCCGGCATATGACCGAAACCGAGATTATGTGCGATCTCGGCTCCCTTCTGTTTCCCCAATCCAATGGTGATCATCTTCATGAGGCCACTTTCGTACCTGCCCCGGAAACACACATGCGGCTTGATACGGTTGAGAATAACCAGATGGTCCGCTTCATAGCCGAACCTGTCTGTCAACACAGGCAGATTTTCCTCTGCTGTACGACCAAGCTCGACCGTATCCATGGTCGCGCGGATCGGGGCACCGATAGCTTCTTCGGTGAACCCCATGCCCCTGAGCATTGCGGCCTGTCCATCAGCCGTTGCTCCCGCATGGCTTCCCATAGCGGGTATGATAAACGGGATTCCCCCATGCCTACGGATTATGCTTACGATGGTGCGAACCGCCGAGACTTGATTTTCGATACCACGGCTGCCTACCGCTATGGCCACCGAATCTCCACTCTTGAAATGGTTCCAAAATTGTGGAGCCTCGAGCTGCCGTTCGATTTCTCGTGCAGTGTCGATGGGCGCAGGATGGGGAAACCGTTGTCTGACACGGACCATCCTGGGAATACGAATGCCCCCCAGGAGGTTGTCGATGACTTCCCAAGTTCCAGAGCCGCCGGTATGGATCAGCATGTCAGGCTTCCTTTTTCCTCGCCGAATACACGGAGATTCCGATCGAGATGGTGGCCAGGATCAGGAATGTCAGCGATATCGGGCGTTGGACCAGGACGGACCAGCTGTTGTTCGATACCAACAGTGCCCTGTTGAGGTTCTCCTCGGCCATAGGTCCAAGGATGATACCCAACACCAGCGGTGCCCCCGGATATCCCCAACGTTTGAGGAAGAATCCCAGGACACCGAATCCAAGCGCGACTGTCACATCGTAGAGGGCATTGTTCAAGGAGAACGAACCGACCACGCACAATACCATGATGATAGGCATGAGCAGCGTGTAGGGAACCTTGAGAATGAGCGGTGCGTACCGGGAACTGAGGAGCCCGAATCCCAGCATGAGGAACTGGATGATGATCATGCCCGCGAATATCGAGTATACGATATCGACATTCTCCACGAACAACAGCGGCCCTGGACGTACCCCGATAAGGATCAGCGCTCCGAGCATGACACTGGTGACGACATCGCCGGGAACACCCAGGCACAACATGGGAATCAGTGCTCCACCGGTCGTGGCATTGTTGGCACTCTCCGGGGCGGCAACGCCGCTCAGGGCACCCTTTCCGAATAGATGACGGTCCTTGGCGAATTTTTGCGCGATATTGTAGGCGAGGAAGCATGCGATCGCCCCACCGGTACCGGGGATGATGCCGATGAATACGCCAAGCACACCACCAACCAATGCGGACGGCAAGATTGCCTTGATATCCAACCAGGTCGGCAAGATGTTTGTCACAGCCTGGACGGACACGGGGGACTTGTCCTTTGAAGTCTGGACCTGGGACAACACTTCGGAAATAGCGAACACTCCGATCAGTACCGGCAATAGGGTGAATCCTCCGGCAAGATACATGTTGTTGAACGTCAAACGGTTCACACCCACAATGGTGTCGATACCCACACAGGAGGCCAACAACCCAATACAACCGGCGATAAGGCCCTTGACCACTTTCTTGCCGGAGGAGCTGGCCATGATGGTCAACCCGAATATGGAGAGTGAGAAATAATCGGCGGCCTGGAACTTCAAGGCGACCTTCGCAAGCTGGGGAGCGATAAGTATCAGGCAGACCGTACTGATCAATCCACCGATGAATGATGAGATGGTGGAGATCCCCAGTGCCTTGCCGGCCTTGCCTTGCTCGCACAAGGGATATCCGTCCAACAAGGTCGCCGATGCGGATGGAGTACCGGGAGTCTTCAGGAGTATGGCTGAGATCGATCCTCCATACATGCCGCCGCAAAACAATCCGCAAAGCATCACCAATGCCACATTCGCGGGCAACCGGTATACCAACGGCAACAATAGGATGATGCCCATCGAAGCTGTAAGCCCCGGTAGGGCTCCGATAATTACGCCGACACCCACTCCAAATACCATGAGTAGGAAGGTGAGGGGTTGGAACACCAATGCAAATCCAGTCATCAAGTTTGTCATACTTTCCATCCCCTTAAAAAATTCTTCCGACTGGAAGGAACACCATGAATACCACGTTGAACAAAAGGAAGATGACTGCGGTCGCACCAATACTGACTATGGCCGCGGTCCTCTTTTTCTTGTATCCGAACAACACGATGGTCGCGTACAGGAAGAACGGTGTGAGAAGGGGAAACCCGATGGGTTTGAGCAACCGTACATACACGAATGCCATGAGCGCCAAAAGCCCGGCGCGACCAATCTGTTTCCATTGGACAGCAGCGGTTTGCTTGGGATATCCCTTGATGATATTGGATAGGAACTGCACCAGTCCAAGAATGAACAAGGTCGCTGCGATGACCCGTGGATATTGCCCGGGCCCGATGCCCCGTTTTGGAGTCGGCAAATCCGCAGTCAACACCCAAACCCCAATGCTGAGCACCATGAGTCCAACTCCTGTCCATACGTCTACTTGTCTTGTCTCTTTCATGTCCGCATCCCCTGGTTACAGTTTGTCCCCACTGTCCTGTCATGAAACTGCTCCAGGGAATTTCCTGGAGCAGCTCCGTACGAATCGGCTATTTGGTGTACTTGTCACCAAAACCGCCATCTTTCACGATCTTCTCGTAACGGGCGTCGTCAAAAGCGACCAATTTGCCATAATCGGCACCATTCTTGTAGGTTGGGATCGAACCCAATTCTTGCATTTTCTTGATATAGGCAGGATCTTCGATACATTGCTTGAAGATGCTTTCAAGTTTGGCGACAATTGCAGGAGGTGTACCTTTGGGAACCACAACGCCTCTCCACTGCTCAAGCACGAGATCGACACCCTGATCGACACCGGTTTTTGCGGGAATGGAGTCGAGTGCCTTGTCACTGAACACACCAAGGACCTTCAGTTGTCCAGCCTGCACATTGGCGATGCCTTCGGGTGCATTGGCCATGACTGCGTCACACTGGCCGCTCATGAGTCCGGTGATAGCCGGGCCGCCGCCTGAGAACGGAACGTGTATGTAGGAAGTTCCCGTGGCTTGTTCGAACAGCAGGGATGCCATGTGGTTTCCACCACCGGTACCGGCATTGCCCAACGCGATTGTCTCGGGATTCGCTTTGGCGTCCGCCACAAATTCCGCCAATGTATTCCATTTCGCATTCGCATTCACCACCAGGTAATTGTAGGATGCGACAACCTGCAGGACAGGTTCGAACTCGGTCGCGGTGAAAGCGGTTTTTGTCATGTGGGTCTTGATGACGTGTGCGACGTTCCAGTGCAGGACGTTATAACCGGTCGGTTCCGCTTTCATGAATTCTGTGATAGCGGGGACACCGGCTGCGGCTCCCTGGTTCTGGATCACCAACGGCTGACCATTTGCGTATTTCGGGAAAACCTCTGCGATTGCCCTGAACACGATATCGGCTCCACCGCCTGCCGACCAGCCGATAAGGGCTGTTACCGGTTTGTCCGGAAACGTATCAACCGATTCTGCAGCTGCCTGCGCAAAAAGCGTGGTAGAAGCAATCAGTGCAATCATGAGAACCAACAATAACTTTTTCATCCTTTCCTCCTGTTTTTTGTACCCGCTGTGCTGGGCTTTTACACAATATAAAAGTTCCATATCGTGGTACATGCTTACACAGTACCACACATTTTTGTTTTGTCAATCGGAATGACAAAATAATTCCAGCTGTGTGTATTCGTGTTTATTTCCCTTGCAAACGAGGAATTAATTCGCTAATATGGTGCAATATGCAAAATGATGATCTGGAATTTATCAATTGTAGGAACGTTCTCGATTGCATCGAGAGGGAACTCGACAAGCCTTCCCGGGCGAGGGTTGCGAAGCATCTCGGGTTGAGTCGGACCGCGACGTCCCTCATTGCCCAAAAGCTTATCCGGGTGGGTCTCGTCAAGGAACTGGAGACTACCATCAAGGGTCGGGGCCGGCCAGGAACTCCCTTGGTCATGGACGATTCCCGTTGGCATGCGATCGGTGCCGCTTTCTATTCGGGCAATTGGATGTTCGTGATCATCAACCTCTGCGGAACCATAGTCAGCAAGCACCAGGTTCCGGTATTGTCGACCGACAAGGATGTCATAATCGATACGTTGGTCGAAGGCCTGCTGTACATGCGTTCGGTGTGTCCCGGGCAAATGATTCCGGGATTCGGTATCGGCGCTCCGGGTCTGATCGACCACAAGAGTGGAGCGATCTATCGGGCAGACGATCTCGGTTGGAAGGAGGTCATCCCGTTCGGAGCGATCATAGAACAGCGGACGGGCTTGAAAGCCTTCGTGATCAACCGCTATCGAGCCAACGGACTGGCCGAGATCCGTTACGGAAACCACAAGAATTCGCACAACATGGTCTACCTTGGCATTGGTACTGGTATCGCCGGATCCATTTACTTGGACAAGATCTTGCAGAACAGTACGAAATATCGCTTGGGGCACATGGTGATCGACCCCCACGGACCCGTGTGTGGATGCGGGCAAATCGGGTGTCTCCAGGCTATGGCTTCGGAAGGGGCCTTGCTGTCGTACGCGCGGCTGCAGATGGCGGAACATCCCGATTTCCTGCATGCGGCAAAAGGGAAACCCCTGCAAGGCAAACTGATCGTGTCATTGGCGGAGGAGGGTGATGCCGATGCCCGCGCTTGCCTGGAACATATCGCCATTCCATTGTCGATCGGGGTAAGTACCTTGGCGAATGTCATTGCACCCGATGAGATCATCATCGGTGGACCGCTTGGCGATACGAGCTCCTATCTTGTCGATTGCGTGCGCAAGCGGGTACACGACCACCTGCTGGATTGGCAAAATGAGGACATATCGATATCACAGGGAACCCAAGGCGACTACGGGTCCTCGATCGGGGCCGCCACATTCATGTTGGACCAGAAGATGGAACTCATATTGGGTGATTCCTGTCCTGATTGAACGGGTGAACGGGTGAACGGGTGAACGGTAGACGGGGTGTGGCCAGGATATCCGAATATCGGCGACCACACCGCCCATGCCATGCTTACAGGGGAAGATTCACCTTCGCTCCCGTTTGGGCGCTCCTATAGATACCTTCGATGATCTCGACCGCATTCCGTGCCGACTCGCCCGAAACCTCAACCGCGGCATCGTTTCTGATCGAATCCACGACCGAACCGAACAGCATGGTATGTCCATGGTGTCCGATGGCTTTCGGATCCGATGCCCCGCCACCAGTGCTTGTTCCATGGAAGTACTTGGCACGGATAGCCTGGTCTTCGGGGAGCTCCTCCTCGAATTTCCATGCGACGATGCTCTCCTCCTCCATCACGACACTTCCCTTGGTCCCGAGGATTTCGATTTTCTTCAGGAATCCGGGATACGCGCTGGTGGTTCCCTCGATCACACCCATCGCCCCATTGGCGAATTTCAAGACCGCAACCGCGGTGTCCTCGACTTCGATCCGTTCGTGTGAAAGCGTGTCGGTGAATGCAAAGACTTCGGATACGTCTCCCATGAACCATTGCAGCAAGTCGATCGCATGGATCGATTGGTTCATCAGCGCACCACCGCCATCGAATTTCCAGGTGCCCCGCCATGCGCCGCTATCGTAGTAGGCCTGGGTCCGAAACCACTTCACCTGGGCATCGGCCATGACAATCTTGCCGAACCGACCTTGCTCGATGGCCCGTTTGATCAGTTTGGGGGCTTCGTGGTACCGGGAAGGGAATACCCCGGCCAATTTGACACCGTTGGCGGCACAGGCAGCGATGATCTGGTTGCACCGCTGTTTGGTGATCTCCAAAGGTTTTTCGACAATCACATGCTTCTTGGCTTCGGCGGCGGCAATCGCGCCTTCAAGATGCAAGCCCGATGGAGTCGCCACAGTCACGATATCCAAATCGGGATCCGCGAGGAACTCGTCCAAGGATGTATAGGTGCGGCAGCTGTAGGCTCTTCCGAATTGTACCGCCCTCTCCTCCGATGAATCGAACCCTGCTACAAGTCGACATCCGTTCAGGTCCCCGATAGCTTTCGCATGTACTTCGGATATCATACCGAGGCCAATGACGCCAAATCCTACTGTCTTCATACATTCCTCCGCGTTGTAAGCCTACGCTACCACCGAATGGAGCAACTGTCAATTTTAATTTGTAAATTAGTATTACAAAATGATACCCGGAACCACCGTTCGTATCGGGATACGGAATTGATGCGTGGTTCCAGGTGATGCCTCAACGACCGGTATATCCGCCATCGACGGGAATGGTGACGCCATTGATGTAATCGGATCCCTTCGAGGCCAAGAACAATGCGATCCCCGCCATATCCTCGGGAGTTCCCCACCGGTTCGCCGGAATACGGGCGGTGATCTCCCCATATCTGACTGGATTCGCCAGCAGTGCGCTGTTCATCTCCGTCTGCATGTAGCCGGGGGCGATCGCGTTGATATTCAGTCCGCGGGAGGCCCACTCGTTGGAGAACGCCTTCGTCAGCTGGGTGATGCCACCTTTGCTCGCCGCATACGCCGGGATGGTGAATCCACCGAAGAAGCTGAGTAGCGATGCGAAGTTGATGATCTTGCCATATCCCTTGGGAAGCATCACCTGCGCGGCCATTTGGCACAATTCGAACGTCGCGGTCAGGTTGATTTCCAGCACAGCATCCCAATCGTCGATGGGAAACTCCTCCGACTTGTGCCTGCGTTGGATGCCCGCCGCATTGACCAGGATATCCAGGTCTCCTCCAAGATGGGCGAGGGCTTCCCCGAATGCCCGCTTGCGGTCGTTACGGTCACCCAAGTCGGCGCTCACACCGTGACAGGCGAATCCCTCGGAAGCGTATGCCGATGCGATATCGACTGTCTTGGCACTCTGGGCGATGATCACGACCTCGGCTCCACATGCAAGGAATGCCTCGACCACTCCCTTGCCCAAACCGCGGCTCCCGCCGGTCACGATCGCCTTCTTGTGTTCGATAGTGAAACTATCGACCAAGTACCTGGTACCGGTTTTCAATTTTGTATTCAAAATCATCTTTCGATACCTGGTACCTTGCGGAGCAACTCCACAACCACTTGCCAATCGGTGGAGGGTTTGGACTCCGGGTTCAGGAGGAACGGGGTTCCCCAATCCTTCGATGTCTTGTATTTGGGAACGATATGCATGTGCACATGCCGGACTGTATCGCCATACAGTGCATAGTTGATCTTGTCCGGATGGAAAAGCTCCGAAACCGCCAACGCCACCATGCGTATATCCGCCATATAGCCGGCGTAGACTTCGGGCTCGAGTTCATGCAGCTCCTCATAATGGCCGCGGGTAGCCAATACACACCGTCCACGATGGAATTGGTCCTTGAAAACGTACAGGTCGGAAAATTCGAGCGAACCGACGAACGCCAAGACATCGGCCTTACCGTCGGGTGGGGTGCAATATGCGCAAGATACATTCTTCATAGAACCTCCGGTGGTACCTGGTACCAATTTTCAATTTTGCATACAAAATACAATTTTCGTACCTGGTACTTAGTTTGCTACCCATGTCAACTTGGTGTAGTTGCGTGGGCTAACCTCCACATTCTCCAGCATTCGCATGGCAAGGTCAATAATTTGTTCACCGTAGGATTCGGGATTATAGTGGACACACCCGATGATGGGGGACTGGCCGACCTTCATGAGCTCCTCGAGCTGCTTGGTGTGGTTGTGCCCGACGATAATGGTATTCTCGCAGTTGCGGTACTGCACGATGAGCGCATGGGAGGCAAGGAGGTGCCGGAGGTTGAAGGCCATGATCAACATGCTCTCGTCCTGGGGAATCTCCTTGAGCAGGCGCACCAGTTCCTGGGTGGGATTCACCTCCGGATTTCCCCACTCGATGGAGTGGACAGCGTGCTTGTCCACCTGTATCTGCCGTTCGATATGCTCCAATGCGCTCGATATCCGCAATTTGGTAACCGGTTCGTGTCCGTATTTCCCCAACACCACCAACCGGTTCAATTTTCCGCCCCAGTGTTCCTTGATGTAGGTGGCCGCCCGCTCTCCGGCGATCTTGCCCGCCAGCGCGTTGTCGGCACCGAAATAGATAGCACCCGGTGCGACATAGTCGACCGAGATGAGTCGTACACCGCGTGAAAGGCACCGCTCGCCCACATACATGAGCGACTCCGTGCAGAGGCTGTAGTCGATCACCAGGTCGACCTTCTCATCGAGCAGGATATTCAGGTTGCCCACGGTCGAGGCATAGTCGCCGTCGCATTCCCGGATCACCAGCGAGATCGATTTGCTTATCGATGTGGCTTCCAGCAGGCTGTTGTGCACGGCCTGGACGAAATAGTTGCGGTCCTTGTTGACAAGGAACCCGATGCGGTGTTGCTGCTTGCTGACATTGCGGTAGGTGAAGTCGTGCCCGCAGATCACCAGCGGGTCCTGTCGGGAGAAGAGGATGCTCGAGCGGAAGCTGCCGATTCCATCATCTATCAGGACCTCCTGGATCTTCGATTGGAATTGACGGTGGTCGAATATCTTGATGCCCTGCACATCCAGGAATTTGGAATCGAGGATGATATACACCTTCGTCGCCCGCCTGCATATGGCTTCAAGTGTCCGCATATCCTCGTGTTCCCCGACAAAATAGGTGTGGGCCGCATAGGAGCTGCAACAGATGAACGCCTTGTCGATCTGCATGGAATCGGGCAAAACCGCGCCGGCCTCCAGTTGGATCCGTGCATCGTTCACCGCAACGAATGTACCGGGGACGGACACCGGATATGCATAATGGCGTAAACGGAGGACATCGAGCGTTTCCAGACTGTTGGTGACTATCGGAATGTTGGAATAGGGGGGGAGTGTGGATGCGACGAACCGGGACACCTCCCCATCATCAAGGAAGATGGTCTCGCCCGGATTGATATGCATCACCGTGTGATGACCGAGGATTTTGATACGTGAGGAGAATTCGCCATTCGTATCACTCGGGGATAGCTCCAGGGACGATTCGAACAATGCGACCGAGCCGTGTTTGCGGATCACCGCTCCCTCGAGCTCGAGGGCAGCCAGATCGTTGCGGACCGTAATCGGTGAAACACGTAATTTGTTGGCCAATGTGGTTACCCGCATCTCCTTGTCCTGGCAAAGCAGATGGATGATGCGCTCCCGACGTTGTTCCTTGGAGAGGATGCCGGATGATTCCAACCGCGAGGCATTGTCCACCGAATCGATATAGCGGATCTTGCCGCGTTCCCGCATCACCAAGCCCGCTTCCTCCAATGGCAGCAGTTCCTTCCGTATGGTCTCCCGGCTCAACTTGAACTGCTCCGACAACTCCGCCATGGTGCTGTGGGGTTTTCCCGCAATGCGCTTCAGGAGCGCCAACTGTCGCTGATTCATTTCGTCCATGGCGCAATCGTAGCATGCCACAAGTGTATTCGTAAAGCGAAAGTTTAAAGATATTATATAAATAAGTAAAATATATAAATAATTATATAAAAAATAGATAAAAGGTAATTTATGCAAATACACTGCAATATTATTGTAGTAATATTGTTTGACTTATCGATTTGCGACCGTGATAATGAAAGGTGTCGGCACCCGAGGGCAAGCGGTGGACCCGGGAGGCGTTGCCTCCTCGACCGCCCTGATGGGCGGGGTGTCATACCTTGCGTTCCCTGGAACATGTGGAGGATTATCGATGCGTATCAACCGGAGAAAGGAACTGACTGCGAACGTGGGACTTTTAGGTGTAGGCCATGCGACCTATTGGCACCAGTTCGACGGATTGCTGCAGGTCATGCATGAAAAGCAGCAGGTATTGAAGGAGAAGCTCGAGACCCACGCAGTCACCATCCACGATTTCGGCATGGTCGATACATCGGAAAAGGCCTATTCGGTCATCCGCAGGATCCAAAGCGCCGACTTGGATATGCTGTTCATAGATATGCTCACCTATGCCACCTCGGAGACATTCGCCCCATTGGTCAAGGCATTGCAGATTCCCCTGGTACTGGTCGCACTGCAGCCGCTGGAAGCCATGGACTATGCCAACGGGACAACGTTCATACAACTGTGCAACGACGACATCTGCAGCGTACCCGAATTCTGTTCTGTAGCAGTGCGCATGGGCAAGAATCCACCCCCGGTGATCATCGGCACATTGGAGGGTGATGCGGAGGCCGATGGGGAAATCGCCTCCTGGTGTCGTATCGCCCACGTCATCCATGACCTGAAGAACGCTCGTATCGGATTGATGGGCCATGTCCTCGAGACCATGTACGATATGCATGTCGATCCGGCGCTTATCACCCGGACCTTCGGTTGCCATGTGGTTCCTGTGGAACCTGACGATGTCATGAAGCACTACGTCAAGACACCGCCCGATGCGATCGATGCCATGAAAGGACGCATCCGCTCCTTCTTCGATACACCCGATCCGACCTCCGACAACATCACCTTCATGCTTCGTGAGGAGGACCTCGAACTCGCGGCCAAGGTGGCGGTATCGTTGGAGTCGATGATCGATGAACGCAAGCTCACCGGACTGGCCTACTACTACGAGGCACAGGAGGGTTCGGAGATGCGCAAGATGGTGACAAACTTCATCGTCGGCAACTCCCTGTTGACCTCGGCCGGATTCCCCATGTGCGGCGAATACGACCTGAAGACGCTGATGGCGATGCTTATCATGGACCGCCTGGAAATCGGCGGAAGCTTCGCGGAGTTCCATCCCATGGACTTCAAGCAAAACTCGATCCTCGTCGGACACGACGGACCGCATCACATAAACATCGCCCAGCGCAAGCCCGTGCTCCGTTCATTGAGCAAATACCACGGCAAGCCGGGGAACGGTGCCGGTGTGGAGTTCAAGATCCAGGAAGGTCCGATCACCATGCTGGCTATCACGGTGGACATCAAGGGGGACTTGAAATTCATTGTGGCGGAAGGCGAGTCGGTGGCGGGAGCGATTCCCCCGACCGGCAATACCAACACCCATGGATTGTTCAAGCCCGACCTCAAGCAGTTCCTCCGCCGGTGGATGGCCGAAGGACCCACGCATCACTTCGCTCTGGGTATCGGGCACCACGCCAAGGAAATCGCCTATATCGCACAGACATTCGGAGTCTCGTGCGTTATCATCCCGACAGTCTGATGCTGTCGATGCAACAGTTGGGAGAATGACATGAGATTGATAAAACGGATGTTGGAGGAGATCATGCGGGTGGAAATCCTCATCGGCGCCTTCCTCATCATAGCGATGGTCGTGATCATGGTGCTCGAGGTGGTGATGCGGTATGTCTTCAACAACTCGATCATCTGGGTCCAGGAATTCGTTATCCTGGTCTTCATCTGGATAACCATGTTGGGTGGAAGTGCCGCTTCCATGACCAAGACGCATGTGACGATCACCACATTCAGCCAGTTCATCTCGGGCAAATGGAAGATCGGCCTGCAGCTGCTGGTCTCCCTGGTGATCCTGGGAGTATTGGTCTACCTGGCCATGAACCTGCCGGCATCGATCGCCATCCAGAACAAGACACATACTTCGTCGATGCCGATCAACATTGCCAAAGGGCACTACTACTCGTCCCCGCTGCTGTTCGCCGTGGTGCTCATGCTCGTCACCGAGGTGTATTACATCTATTACGAGGTCCGCTTACTGCTCGGCAAGGCGATTCCCGATGACTATGTCCTACAGTTGCGTGGATTTCTGAGGAAGAACACCGATGGGAAGGGGGTCGCCGTATGAATTTTGCCTGGATGATCGTGTTCATCTTTATCGCGGTGTTCCTCGAGGTTCCGGTTGCCTTCTCGTTCATCTTCGGGACGGTGGTGTACCTGATTATCGGCGATGTCTTCCCCATCACGGTGGTGGCCGGACGTCTCGGACCCGGACTCGACAGTTTCCCCCTGTTGGCTCTTCCTTTGTTCGTCTTTGCCGGCAACCTGTTGGGTGGCAGCGGCATTGCCAAGAGGATATTCGGTTTCGCCAACAGTGCGGTCGGGCATATCCCCGGCGGACTGGGACATGTGAACGTACTATCCAGCATCGTGTTCGCAGGCATGTCGGGTGTGGCCATGGCCGATGCCGCGGGATTGGGAAAGATCGAGATGGAGGAGATGCAACGCCACGGGTATCCGATTCCGTTCTCGGCTGCCATCACCGCCGCATCCGCAACGATTGGTCCGATCATCCCTCCCAGCGGACAAATGGTGATCATCGCGGTTCTGGCCAACATTGCACTCGACAAGCTGTTCCTCGCGGGGTTTGTTCCGGGTCTCATGTTGGGCGGGTTTCTCATGGTGACCATCTACATCATGGTGCGCACGGGAAGGGTGAATGTCTCGGTATTGCCCAAGGAACCCCTGTCCGTCAGGTTGTCGAATTTCGTCAAGGCGGCTCCGGCGCTGGCCGTACCGGTCTTCCTGATTGTCGGATTGGTCACCGGTGTGGCTACCCCGACCGAATTGGGTGCCTTGACCTGTTTGTTCGCCATCATCCTAGGATTCGTCTACAAGGACTTGACCTGGCATTCCTTCTTCGATTGTGCCAAGGAGTCCGCCAAGACCACCGGTATCCTCGGGATGTTGCTTCTGGTCGCCAATCCCTTCACCTGGCTCATGGGTGTGGGCAATGTGGGGATGCAGTTGCAGGCTTTCATGATGGATCTCACCACCAGCCCGATTGTATTCCTGTTGTTGGCCAACGTGGTGCTGCTCATAGCGGGGATGTTGATGGAAACCACGGTCGTCGTATTGATCGCTGCGCCGATCATGTTCCCCATAGCCGCAAGCTACGGTATCGACTCGATCCACTTCGCCATGGTGTTGCTGATCAATCTGCTCATGGGTACGCTCACTCCGCCCTTCGGTTCTCTGCTGTTCGTCATGATGAATCAGACGAAGCTCACCCTGGCCCAAATGTTCCTGGCGGTCGCGCCGTTCTATTTCCCGTACTTGGCGTTCTTGATGCTGATTACTTTTGTGCCATCGATCACAACGTTCGTTCCGCGTCTGTTCGGGGCTTGATCCCGATTTGCATATGCGACTTTTCAAGGAGGAATATATGAAAAGGATTTCTGTGTTACTATTGATGCTCGTATTGGTTACGGGCATGGTTTTCGCCGCCGGTTCGGCTGAGCAACAGCAGGCCAAGACCATCACATTGGCAACTGGCGATGCCATCGGTTCATTGCGAAACCTCGCCGGCGAATACTTCAAGGCCGAGATAGAGAAGCGTCCCGAATTGAATCTCAAGGTCAACCATGTGCAGGGTGCTGTGATCGGCACCGCCAGCCAGATCATGGACCAGGTGGTAGAGGGCAGTGTCCACCTCTTCGGCAACGACATTGCATGGATCGTTCCCTACGATCCCGATTTCCAACCGATCAGCTTCGGTTTCATGTATCGTGATGTCGACCACATGATCGCCTACTTCAAGAGCCGTGTGTTCCTTGACCTAGCCGACAAGGTGGCAGAGGACAGTGGCATGCGCATCATCGCTCCCGTCCCGATGGCTTCCCGCATGTTCTTCTCGGTCAAGCCACTTACAACCGTGCAGGACTTCAAGGGGTTGAAAGTGCGCGCTCCCGGTCTCGAGATGTTCGTGAAATCGTACGAGGCCTACGGTGCCAGCCCGACAACTGTCGCTTGGAACGAGATATTCCTGGCGCTCAAGACCAAACTGGTCGAGGCTGCGCATGGTCCGGTGGCCGACGTGATCGCAAACAAGTGGCATCTTGCCGCTCCCTATATCACCCGCACCGAAGACATGTACGCGGCTAACGCCTGGTATGTGAACGAACCGTTCTGGCAGGATTTGAGCGATGCACAGCGCAAGGGTATCCAGGAAGCCCTGGATGCAACCAACGTATGGTCTTTT
Source organism: Spirochaetae bacterium HGW-Spirochaetae-4 (assembly GCA_002839335.1). Taxonomy (GTDB): domain Bacteria; phylum Spirochaetota; class Spirochaetia; order Sphaerochaetales; family Sphaerochaetaceae; genus UBA8525. Next base: position 3,922 of record PGXU01000061.1, on the reverse strand, counting down.
GAGCAATCGAAGGCTTCGGAGCAGAGTCTGATCGATCAGATGGTATCCGAGGGGGCGACGTACAACAGTTCGTTCGCCGACCGCGAGGCATTGCGTTCCCTGGCAATAGAGGCGGTCAAGAAACTTGAGGCTTCCGGCAAATGGTCGTCAGGATTGGTGGACGCAATCCAAGCTATCAAATAACCGGTTGACTATACACAGCAACTTTGGGCTGCCGCGGGTAACACCGTGGCAGTCCATTTTCAATAGTACCTGGTACCAATTTTAGATTTTGCATACAAAATTGAATTTTCGTACCTGGTACTATAATATTGACATGTACATGTGCGTTACCTATCATGGATATCGAAGTGGTCTCCATCTGCATGTGGTAGCCCCATGTTGGAAATTTTTTTTCCAATATGCATGGTGAATCCACGGTGTGCAAATCTGGAGGCCACTTCCTCGTATACGTCACATTGGGCGCATGGAACGGTGCCAGCGATCGGGCATTGCCAAGCAAGAACAAGTGAAGGGGACAGATGGTATGGAGAACAGGGGAATCGAGCGCCGTCTGCAAGCCGCAATTGAAGCCGCACGTCTCGCAGGATCATTGTTGGTCGCAGGCCCGAGCGACGGTTTGCGAACGGAAACCAAGGGGAAAAGTGATTTTGTCACCGCCATGGACCTTGCGTCGGAAAAAATGGTCAAATCGTACCTGCACGAGCGGTTTCCCAAGGACAACTTCCTTGGCGAGGAAACCGGCTATGAACACCACGGGGACGGCGGGACCTGGGTGATCGACCCCATCGACGGAACCACCAACTATATCCATGGATTGTTCGGCTATACCATCAGCATCGCCTACGAGGAAAAATCCCACGAGCCGTTGTTGGGCGTCGTGTATGTCCCCCAAATCCAGGAGCTGTTCCATGCAATCCAGGGGGGTGGGGCCTTCTGCCAGGGAGTGGCCATACGCTGTTCGGAGGAGTCTGTTCCGGGTGATGCCGTGGCGATAGTCTCCCCGCCCATGCGTTACCCGGCCCGCATGCCCCAGTATTTCAACCTGTATGAACACATCTGCCCCCTAATCGGAGAACTGCGCGATTACGGTTCTGCTGCGCTCCACATGTGCCTGGTGGCCGCGGGAAGGGCCGAGGCCTTCATCGAATTCGGATTGAAATACCATGATATCGCAGCCGGCACCGTGATCCTACAGGAAGCCGGCGGCCGGGTGGCTCCCATCGAGCAAGACACCGAAGGATGGACGGGCGACATTATCGCAACCAACGGGAAGTTGCACCAATGGTTCACCGAACGTACCTGGTACCATTTTTAAATTTTGCATACAAAAACGCAACCATACACCAATTCGATTAGCTTTGGGCGCGGTACATATACCTGGATACTCGAATTTGTATACAAAAACGCAAACGCGTACCAGGTACTATACGATTTTCCCCGGGTTCAGTATGCCCTGCGGATCGAAAGCCCGTTTGATCGCCTGCATGAGGCGGATCGTCGGCTCCTGTTCCGATGACGCCAGATACCGCATCTTCGCAAACCCGATGCCATGCTCGCCCGACACCTTGCCGCCGACCGCATGCGCGCGGTCGTACATCGCCGCGAACACCGCCTCGACCCGGGTGGTCCACGTGGCCTCGTCCAAGTCATCGCGCAACGCATAGATATGGAGGTTCCCATCGCCGGCATGCCCGAAACTCATCATGCGCAGGCCGTGTTTCGCCTGCAGCTCGTAGCTGAACGCTATGAAGGAGGCGACCTCGTTGCGGGGCACCACGACATCGCATTCGTCGATCATCGAGGTGGAAGCCTTGATTGCCTCGAGAAATGTGCCGCGGGTACTCCACACCGAAAGCTGGCGTTCGGGGGTATCGGCCAAGAACGCATCGATAGCACCGTGGGAGAGGGCGACCTGGGCGATCTCATCGACCGACTCGTCGACAATCCTTCGGCTTGGCCCATCGCAGGAGACCAGCAGGTAGGCATCGGCCGAATTGTCGGGAAACGGTCTTCCCAGGTATTCGGAAGCCGCCTCGATGACCTCGCGTTGCATGAACTCGACAGCCGTCGGTACCTGGCGCACCTTCAGGATCGCCGGAACAGCTCCGATCGCCGCACCCAGGTCCGGGAACGGAATGAGCAGCGATACGGTGACCTTGGGTTGCCCGATGAGCTTCAGCGTCGCCTTGGTGATGATTCCCAACGTTCCCTCGGACCCGATCATCAGATCCTTGATGCTGTAGCCCGACGAGTTCTTGGCGACTTTGCCACCGATCTCGACCACTTCCCCTGAGGCCAACACCACCTCGAGCGAGCGCACATAGTCACGGGTCACCCCGTATTTCACTGCACGCATCCCGCCGGCATTGGTGCTGATATTTCCCCCGATCGTCGCGCTCTTCTCCCCCGGATCGGGTGGATAGAACAAACCGGTTGGAGCCAAGTACTCGGCGATCTCCATGAGCAGTACCCCCGGCTCAACGGTAAGGAGCATATTCTCCACGTCGAGTTCGAGGAACCTGTTCATCTTCTGTAGGGACACCATGATGCCCCCATGTAGCGAAACGGCCCCTCCGACAAGCCCGGTACCCTGGCCACGGGCCGTCACAGCAATCCCATTGGCCGATGCATACCGCATGATCGCAGAGACCTCCGCGGTGGAAACCACTTCGATCAGCACCTCGGGAGCATGCACCAGGGTGTGCAGCTCGTCATGGGAGTAATCCTCATGGATGGCGCTGCCGACGGTGATCCGCTTCGGGTCGGCGACCAATGCACGCAGGTGCTCGATGTCGTGGCTTTCCAGCGTGCGCAACGATAGGTTTCCGATATTTGTTGTAACAGGTGTATCTGGCATGTCAGGACCTCCCCATGGGTGATGCGTTGGCGCTGGTGGCAACACGCTGGCTGTCGGACGCTATCCGCTCCAAAAGCGCGGGAACTATGTCGAATATATCCCCGACAATACCGATATGGGCAGTCTTGAAGATGGGTGCATCCGTATCGGTGTTGATGGCTATGATGCGGTCCGAGCTTTTCATGCCGGCCGAGAATTGTACGGAGCCGGAGACCCCGCAGGTGATGATCAGCTTGGGCTTGACTGTCCTGCCCGACAATCCGATCTGCTTGCGCGGATCCATCCACCCGTTCTCGACCAGGGGGCGGGTACACGCGATCTGACCACCCAATGCGACGGCGAGCCGCTCGAAGAGGCCGATGGCCGATTCCTTGCCGATGCCTTTTCCAATGGCAACGATCACCTGCGCATCCTCGATGAAGATTCCGGCGCCCTTGGGAATTTGGGAAAGGACGCGGATCGCGCTGACCAGCTTTTCCGGTGGCAAGGTACGCGATTCGACAGTACCCCGCTTGTCGCTCTTGCAGGCCGTGTCGAAAATCTTGTAGCGTACGGTGGCGAATTGGGGGCGATGGTTCGGTGTGCGGATATGGGCCATGATATTTCCCCCGAACGCCGGTCGAATCTGGTCCAGATCGGCTTGCTGTTGGATATCGAGGACCGTGCAGTCGGCGGTGAGCCCGGTATGCACGCGGGCCGCGGTACGGGGAGCCAGCGTCCTGCCGTTGTTCGTTCCCCCCACCAGTACCACCGCCGGTTGCAGGTGTCCGATCGCATCCTCGAGTGCCGCGGTGTAGGGCTCGATCCTGAAATCGGCGAACGCGGGGTCCTCATAGGCAAGGACCCTGTCGATGCCGTAGGTGAGCAGTTCACCGGTGACCAGCGTCAAGGCATCACCCGCAACCATTGCGAAGACCGGTTGTCCACACTTCGCACCAAGCTCGTGCGCCTTGCCGACCATCTCCAGCGATACCGGGTGGATATGGTTCCCGTGTTGCTCGACGTACACCAGGATTCCCTTCCAGCGGCTCTTGTCGATAAGTTCACGATTATCGGCGGTTT
>PGXU01000060.1 GCA_002839335.1 Spirochaetae bacterium HGW-Spirochaetae-4 | reverse complement strand
ATACGTGTCCATTGGTTCCAGGGCCGACCATCTGATGTTCAGAATCCATTTGCGTATGGGTGAATGGCACCATGGATGGGCCAAAAAAGGCTGCGATCAGCCAGAATATGATGATAATGATGCCAACGATAGCCAACGGATGCTTTTTCAGTTGATACAGTACATATTTCATCGCTGACCTCCCTGGAATCTGATTCTTGGATTCAAATAGCTGTACATGATGTCGGTGACCATTGTCGACAAGGAGTAGATGACCGTAATCAGCAGCACACATGCCTCGATCAACGGAACGTCGCGTGTCTTGATCGCAGTCATCAGCAATGAACCCATACCAGGGAATCCGAACAGCGTCTCGACAACAACCAATCCACCGAAGAGCCACCCCATGTTCATGCCGATAATCGTAATGGTTGGTAGCAAGGCATTCTTCAATGCATGTCTGAAAATCACATATTTTCTTGGCATGCCTTTTAGGATCGCGGCCCGCACATAATCGGAATTCATGACTTGGATCATCGATGACCGCTGCATTCGTGAAATATAGCCGAACATTACCAAGGTTATGGAAAGTGCAGGCAGGACCACAATGTTGAGATTTTGAAAAAGACTCTCGCCGATAGGAATGACACTGACAATGGGAAACCAGTTGAGTTGAACCGCAAAGACACTAATGAGTATGACCCCTGATACGAATTCAGGGAGAGCCATAGTGGCAAGTCCGAAAAATGAGACGATGGAATCGGTCGGTTTCTTCTCCTTCACTCCGGCAAGAACACCGAAAAAAATGGAGAGGGGAACGAACATGAGGAATGCGGTCAATGCGAGAACCATCGAGTGTCCGACACGTCGCCAGAGAATCGAATTGATAGCAACCCCTTGCATGTATACCGACTCGCCCAAGTCTCCTACAACCACACCTGAAATCCAGCGGCCATACCGCTGCAACACAGGGTCGTTGAGCCCCCTGGCCTCACGGAGTGCCGTAACAGCTTCCTCGGTAGCGCTTTGGCCGAGAATCATCTGGGCTACATCTCCAGGCATGATTTCAACGAGCATGAAGATGATGAATGACATGATGACCAGGGTCGCAAGAAGCGACCCCAGTCTACGAATTATTATACTTGCGGTTCTGTTCATTTAATATCCGTATATTTGTATTGTGGAAGCATGGTCAAAGGTTGTTTGTAATCGACGATCCTGTCATTGATTGCCACAAGATATGGTACCTGGATATTCAACAAAGACCCTTCTTCATAGAACAATTCCTGCAATTCATGGTAATACCCGGTTCGCTTCTCGGCATCGGCTTCCGCTGAAATCTTGTCGATCAAGGCATCTACCGCTGGATTGCTCAAATGAGACTCGTTCCAAGCTCCACCTGATCTGAATGCCAGGGACAACAACATTGATGGATCGATACGTCCACCCCAACCAGTGATCGAGAAGGGTACATTCAACCAATACTGGGAGAGGTATATGTCGCGGGTATATCCTTTGAGCTCAATGTCAAAACCGGCTGGTGCAGCCAATTCCTGAATTGTTTGGGCCAATTCTTTTCCGAACGGATGGTCCGAGGCATAGTAGAGTTCCACCGTTACGCCATTCGGATATCCGGCCTCGGCAAGCAATGACTTGGCTTTGGCAACATCACGACCGCGCAAGGGAAGTTCCTTGTATTCGGCAAGCATATTCATGATCGGAGTCTCATTATAGTAGACACCTTCGTTCAAATCCATCTGTGCGACACTTTTCGCTAGGATCTGTGGATCCATGGAATACTTGAGGGCAAGACGGACACGATTGTCGTCGAAAGGTTCCATATCGGTGACCATGGCCACGAAACGCTGTTCCTGATAGGGGGAAATGACTTTGATACCTTCTACCTTGTCAAGACGGTTCTTGATGACAGGGGTTACGAAAGGTACGACATCGACCCTATCGGATTCGAGCATCGAAATGCTTGCATCGATATCAGCAACGAAGTAGATCAACAACTTGTCGACCTTCGGAAGGTTCGGAGCCCAATAGTTGGTGTTTCGGGCCAACGATGCCGATTCCTTGGGAATCAGTTGTTGCATCACAAACGGACCGGTCCCCATTGGTTTGGATTCACCCATGCCGGCATAATCGTAATCGCTCGAGAGAATACACATGTTGTAATCGGTCAACTGGTAGATGAATGTCGGTCTTGGTTCTGAAAGATGGATGATTACGGTATGGGCATCTGGAGTCTCGATCGAGTCGACTACGGCAAAATCCTGCTTCTTAAGGTGTCCGATAGTCGGGTCTTGTGTTCGTTCGATGGTGTATTTTACATCTTCCGAAGTAAAATCGGTACCATCATGGAACTTGACGTTCTCACGAAGAGAGAACTCCCATGTACTCCCGTCGTCCGTCTTCCATGAGGTGGCGAGAATCGGATCCAAGGCACCGGTCTCAGTGTTGATTTCGACAAGATATTCATAGATTGACGAATTCATCGAGAATGCCTGGCCGTCCCAGACACCTGGAGTAATCAAGCCGGGAACCTGCTCTGCTATGCGGATAGCCTTTTCTGTGCTCGCCGCTTCCTTATCTCCCCCTGCAAATACCATGGGTATCGCAAGAATGAGCATGAGCAACACGATTGATAATGTGCGTTTCATATTTCCTCCTAGGTAATAGTGAGTTTGGTTAAGACTCTTTACGCGTTCGGTCAGATGTGTAACAACAACCCAGCCAGTACACAGTTTTTGTGATATTCATTGGCTTTGCGCAAACGCATGGCTGTCTATAACCGACAACCTAATTAAACAGTATAGATTGGCAGTTTGTCAACACCAATTGATATATTGAGTAACTATAGATAATGGAATGAATAAAGAAGTCTGATGGTATGAATGGAAAAAAAAGCCATACATGTATGGGAAATTTTAATGGTAATATTTCGCATATATCAGTATAAAATTAGAATTATATCGGCAAAATTATATATATTGAGAAAATTGTTTGGTGTAGGGATTGAAACACCTGCTATTGGATAAAAGCTTCAACCGCGGTACGGGTAGCCTGGTCTCCAACCAATACCAAGACATCCAATGCCTCGAGAACGATGTCGGGACCAGGAGAAAGGATAATGCTCCCTTCACGTCGGATAGCGATTACCGTTGCATGGGTCTGCTGCCAGAACGACAATTCGCCGAGCGTCTTGTGCAATGTCGAAGACGATGGGACAAGTGTGCATTCGAACGTATAGAAGGGATTGCTTGCCGTGAATCGTTCCGTTGAGTCTATGAGGCTTTTGGTGATCTCAAACAATTCACGTTCAATGTTTTCATGGGCTTCGATAAGTTCGCGCATCCGGACGAGCAGGGTACGGGTAGCATTCCGATTTCCATGTCGGGCGATATACTTGGCTGCATTTTCCTTCGAACGCACAAGCACACCGCTATTCTGGAACACCTGGACTACCTGCAATTCCTCGAGCAATGAGAACGCTCGTCGAATTGTTTCCGGAGATACGCCATATTCACTGGACATAAGCGATCTTCCCGAAAGTCGTTTTCCTTCCGGGATTTCTCCATTGACGATACGATTGGCGATATCCATTGCGATTTTGGCATAGATCGCTACCGAATCTCGTTTCTTTTTCGATGGCTTTTCTAGTCCAAGTTGATCCGTAACCATGGTTCCATAGTATCATTTTCCAATTATCTAAACAATATAGGTGCATTTGCCGCCAAACGAAGATAGGGAAGCGCGGCCATGCGATGGTCACTCGTATCCTTTGATTATACTACCCGAAAATTTTGTTGACTGAATTTATACATACTAGTACAATGCATAGTAGTTCTATGTATGATGGGAGGAGGGCTTCCAAGTTTGAATATTCCAAAAGATCTTGTCGCAGCCTCGGCAACTCCGATTATCCTTTCCATCCTACATGGGGAAGATTCCTACGGATATGCCATCATCAGGAAAGTACAGGATATCTCCGATAGTCAGATTGCATGGACCGATGGCATGTTGTATCCCGTACTACATCGACTGGAAACCGCCGGGTTCATCGACTCGTACTGGAAAAAGTCAGATAATGGCAGGAGAAGAAAATACTACCATATCACCGCAGCAGGCATCGATGAATGTGAACTCCTCGTATCCCAATGGGAAGTCGTTCACCGGGCACTGCATAAGCTATTGCAGGAAAAGACAGGATACTAAGAAGTGCCCATATCGCATGATACCAGGAGGAATGCATCATGGTTGATCTTGAATCCCAAATTCGTCAATGGAAAACGCATGTATACTCGACCGGTTCCATAGGTCAAAACGATCTGGAGGAGTTGGAATCCCATCTGCGCGATAGCATGGACGAGCTTGCAGGTCGGGGTCTCTCGACCGAGGAGGCATTTCTCCTGGCAGTACGACGGATGGGAGATATTGAAGTAATCCATGAGGAATTCTCAAAGATTTCCACCGAAGACTTGTGGCGACAATTGCTCGTGCCGACAGACAATCCGATAACGGCAAGGCGAAATCGGAAGGAACTTGGTATTGTCATCGGCTTGGCCATTCTGGGAGGACTGCTGAGCAAGGTTCCCGCTTTATTCGGGTTTGGCGACATGGACGCACATTCTCAGTTGTACCTTCGGAATGCCTCGATATTCGCATTTTTTCCGGTAGCTATCTATTTGATCTGGAAACGTTCGCTACCGGCACTGCGGAGCTTGGCCGTATTGTCGATATTTCCAGCGAGCGCCATGTTGGTAAATGCATATCCATCGTATGAGCCACATCACACTGGGTTACTTCTCAGTCTCCATTTGCCGATAGTCCTATTGTTTGTCCTTTTGTATTTCTTCGGAGGACCGGCAATTAAAAGGGAAGGGCAACATCTCTATGCCACCGGATGGCGGAACCCGAACACCAGATTGAATTTCGTTCGGTTTGTGGGAGAGTCGTTCATATATGCCATATTGATCGGTATGGGTGGTATGGTACTCATATTATTGACAGCTGGAACATTCGATTTGATTAAGATCGATGCGTTTCCATTCATAACAGCCTGGATCGCGCCACTTGGTTTCTTTGGACTCTTTGTCGTCGCAGCGTATCTGGTGCTTCAGAAGAAGAACCTTATCGAGAGCATTGCACCGGTGTTGGCCCGAATTTTCACGCCATTGTTCCTCCTGGTATTGATCAGTCTGATAATCGCTTTCCTGGTTACCCCAAACCAAGCCTATGAGAACAGGAATATGCTCATCTGGTTCGATGTCATACTTGCGTTGGTGTTGGCATTGACCTTGTATTCCATGAGTTCCAAGGACTTCACGTCGACCAATACTTCGGCGAAAAGCCAGATTACCTTTTGGGATTTCCTTTCCTTCGGTCTGATCATCTCTGCAGTAATCGTCGATGCGATCGCATTGTCAGGTATTTCGATGCGGCTCTCGGCATATGGATTTTCCGCGAACAGGACGGCTGCGCTCGGTGAGAATCTCATCCTTTTAGTGAATCTGTTGCTACTTTGCGTAGGATATGTCCGATATTTTCTGCAAAAGCAGACATTTCAAGAGATTGTGGTGATGCAGATGCGATTCCTGTCCGTATATGGAATCTGGGCCACGTGTGTTGTCGTCGTATTTCCGCTGCTATTCGGATTCCGATAGGGAGGATGAATTCAACGGGATTTCTCGTCCAACTTTATCTCTTCCCAGATATCGTTCAGCTTGTCCACATGCTCCCATGATAAGGGAATGTCCCGTTGTGCTCCGATTCTAGCAAGCTTGTTGAACCGTTCGCGGACTTTTTTGTTGCTGCGGTGAAGAGCCACCGATGGACTGATCTTCAAGTATCTGGCTAGATTGACGATTGCGAACAACAAGTCTCCAAGTTCTTCCTCGACATGGGAAGGGTCTGCCTCCCTGTTGGCGATCGCTTCCAAAAGTTCCTGGTGTTCCTCGTCGACCTTGTCGAGGACTCCGTCGATGTTTGGCCAATCGAAACCAACCTTACGCATCTTCTTTTGGATTTCCCAAGCTTCCTCAAGTTTTGGAAGTGATTTAGGTACACGGCTGAAGAAATCCTCGTCATGGGATTTTTTCCCTTCGACATTCTCTTTTATGGAATTCCAAAGGTCCAATACCTCGGAACTGTTGTTTGCCACCTGGTCCGAAAAGACATGGGGATGCCTACGTATCAACTTGGCACATACTTCATTGAGAGCTTCGACGATATCGACATCTCCATGTTCCTTGTGCATCTCAAGCAGCATCATGGCATTGAGAAAGACATCGCCGATTTCTTCCTGCATGCCTTCCACATCTCCAGAAATGACTGAGTCGAGGTATTCATAGGTTTCATCAAGCAAGTTCGTTGCAACACTCTTATAAGTCTGCTCGCGATCCCATGGGCATCCCTCAGGACTCCTAAGGAGGTTCACGATATCAAAAAGCTGCATGAGAGCTTCGCCAAGTGTCTGTTTTTTTTCATACGAATAGGAAATCATACACCGAGTATAGTACAAATCGAAGTATGAAGAAAAGAGCAGAACCATGTATTGACAAACAGTGCATACTGTATATAGAGTATATAGACAGTAGGAGGGTATGACCATGGATATTATACTGAGTAATTCAAGTTCCCTTCCAATATACGAACAGATCGCAATCCAGATCAAATCCCAGATACTCAATGGAAATCTAGATGAGGGAACGTTGTTGCCCTCCATACGCAACCTCGCCAAAGACCTGCGTATCAGTGTCATTACTACCAAGCGTGCATATGAAGAACTTGAGCGCGAAGGATACATCAACACCATTCCAGGCAAAGGAACTTTCATCGCGGCAAAGAATATGGAAATCATAAGGGAAGAGTACCTGAGGCACATAGAAGAGCATTTGCGGCAGGTCATGCAGCTCGCAGATTTCTGCTCACTTGGTGAAGACGATATCGTAATGATGTATCGGCTGGTTAGAGAAGGAGATACCTATTGATGGATGCGATCAGATGCATTGGACTGAAAAAAGATTATGGTGATTTTTCATTGTATTTGGACAAACTTGTTGTCCCCCAAGGAAGTATTGTCGGTTTGATTGGAGAGAATGGGGCAGGGAAGTCGACTACCATACGATTGCTGCTTTCTCTTGCCATAGCCGATGCAGGTTCCATTGAACTCTTTGGGGAAGCTGTGGACAGATTGACGGTCCGGCATCGGGATGTTGTCGGCTTTGTCATGGAGGATGCGTGGCCAAGTGCCTATCTTACTGCCTGTCAGACAGGAAAAGTAATGCAAAAAGCATACTCGAAATGGGATGCGGCTCGCTACGACGACCTTCTGGATCGCTTGGGAATCCCCCGGGAGAAATTGTTCAAGGATTTTTCCCATGGCATGAAGATGAAACTAGTGCTTGCCATTGCTCTCAGTCACCATGCGAAGCTTCTGATTCTCGATGAACCGACATCCTCGCTGGATCCCATGACTCGTGATGAAATCTTAACGATATTGATGGAATTCACCAGGGATGAAGACCATACGGTATTGATATCAAGTCATATCATCAGTGATCTGGAAAAGATTTGCGACTACATAACCTATATACACCGGGGAAGGATCCTTTTGAGTTCAGAGAAGGACCAGCTTGAACAGGTCTATGTAATCGCAAGTTGTACACACCAACAGTCTTTCGATTTGGATCCGAGTACTGTTCTCGGGCGCAAGGATAGTCCCTATGGGGCCAAGGTATTGATGAGGCGTGAACATGTCCCTGATTTCATGCAAAAACAACTGTTCAACCTGGAGGAGATGATGATTCTTTTGGCGAAAGGAGGAAATCTACGATGAATGCACTGTTGCTCAAGGATTGGTACGTGCTGATCCGTCAATCGAAATTGACCATGGTCATAGTAATTGTATTCACTATTGTCGGTGTCGCCAGTTCAACATTCTTTTATGCTGCGGTAGCCGCAATTGTCTGTGTCATGCTTCCGCTGACAACTATGGCGTATGACCAGATGCACCATTGGGACCGATTCGTGATTGGGCTTCCTATAGAACGGAAGGATGTGGTGAGAAGCAAATACCTGCTCGCTCTATTGGCACTTTCCCTGTCAGTCCTCATGCTTGCAATAGTCGGCTTCGCATTCTATCTTGCGAATGATATTGCGTTGGAAACTGTTTTGTTTATGCTATGGACACAGCTTGTCGCAGGTCTGTTTTTTCTTTCGGTGAATTATCCGATTGTAATCAAAATGGGATTCGAACGTGGAAGGATTTGGTACATAATCATTACAATTCCGATAGTGTCCTTATCAGGTGTATTGAATTCCATATTGGATATGGAAAGTTTGTCGATGCATGTATCGATTCGTAATTTTGCATATTTGATTATTCCAATACTCATGGTGATCGGCTCATATCTGTTGTCGGTCCGTTATATGGAGAGCAAGGAATATTGACCGAACTTTTGTTCGGGTTACTTTCTAGTTGACAGAATATACATTATATACAATTTAGCTCGTGTATTAAAAAAGATTTATGGACCCGAGATATTTGAGGTTGGACCAGTAGATGTTGGTGAACCCCGCTCCACCATACAACGAAACCCAGACATGCAGGTACAAATCCTTGGATGGGTCCAGATATTCCCAATAGATGGAATCATCAACATCATTTTTCAAATTATTTATATAGGGAGCGATTTGGCTTGCCCCGAAAGGAAATTGGGAATTCCTGTAATCCAGAAAGTATTCGGTGGTAGTCAAACTCGAATTGTCCCCATATTCGATTTTCAGCTCTATGTTTCCGTCTACATTCGAGTCCACTCCGGAAATCTTGAGATCTATCGTTCCTGTAGTTCTGTCTAGAGGAATATCCATGTCCGAACCATCCCTGAACGATCCGGAATGATTGTCAGAGGTTGAAGATATGGAAAATGTTCCAATTATCGCTTTACTCGCCGAACTATCCACTTGTGACAAGGAAGGCCTGACCACAGTGAGTGGATTCAATTCTGATGTGCTTGTGGGTTTGAACAGGAAGAATCCTGGAGCTTCCTGTGAGGATTCCAAAGTCCAATATTTGCCCGTACCCGAAGTACCCCCTTTCATATAGGTGGTAAAACGAGAGGATATTGAATATGGAAAAGAATATTCTGATGGTGAGTCCGACAAGGAATAGAAGAATTTCAAGCCTGGCCCTTGCCCAATATCCACTTTTTCCTGAATTTCGGTGAGACCATCGGCATTTATGGTGATCCGTGTATGATTGGTCTCGTATTGGTCCGCTTTTATCGCAACAGCCTGCCAAGCGATCTCATCATCAAGATTCAAGTAATTGGGAATGCCACAACCTGACAAAACAAAAAGAGATGCCAGGATGAGCACTACATACACAGTACCCGATATCCGACATCTCTTCATACATCCTCCACTGTTCGGAGGCGTTCTATCCAGCAATTACTGGAGTACCACCAAACGGGATTTGGCCAATTTTGCGTACTCGGAGGCAGTGAATTCATCTGCCAGCTGCTGTAGGACAGCCTTCGCCAAATCGATATTGTTGTTGGCTTCATGCAACCGGGCAATACTGAACAATGCTTTAGGAGCCTCAGCGGCATCGGCACCATAGGTGTCGTAGACCGACTGGTAGTATTCCATAGCCTTGTCGGGATTTCCCAACTGCTCGCTGGCAACTCCGGCATTGTAGAGCCCGAGTGACCCGAGGTAGGTCTCACTACCCTTTTCTGCAACAGCAACGAAATGGTCCAACGCCTCGGCGTACGCACCTTCCTCATACTTCACCAGACCAAGCAGGTATGATGCCTTGAGTATCGGGTACGACTTTCCACTCTTGGAAGCAATCGCCGAGAGTTCACCAACCAGTGATTCTTTCGTCGACAATGCCTCGGCAGTGGTCTTGTCCTCGAGGAAATTCCACTCTGAATAGGTTGCCTGCAAATTATCGATAGCCAGTTGGGCAGCGTCTGCCCTATTGTCGGCTACCGACAAACCGATCCACAATCCCAGCACAGCGACCACGATGGCCACTGCGACGATGATCAGGATTTTCTTGTTCGCTCCCAGGAAAGCGTTGAATTTGGATTCAAGCTTTCCGGAAGTAATTTCATTCTTATTAGCCATCATTATGCTCCGCTTATTCCGGACTGTTTTCACGAGACTTCATCAAGTCGCCGAAGGTGAACGTGTCGCCTTCATCGTCATGGATGTATTTTGAAATCTCGGACTGCTGGGATTTGCGGATCAGTTCCTTGATCGACAGGCTCAGCTTCTGAGTGGAGGGGTTGATCTCGACAATAGCAGCGGTAATCGGGTCACCGACCTTGTATTTGGTCAACACCTTCTCATTGAACTCCTCATCTGGACCAACCAGGTTGTATTTGGAGATCAAACCTTCGATATCACCGAGGACTCGAACAAAGACACCGAAATCAGTGACATTGCTGACTTCACCACTAATGGTGCTGCCCTTCGGATAGTCGTGGCGGAGAGTCTGCCAAGGATTTCCCTCAAGTTGTTTCACACCGAGTCTGATATGGCGGGTTTGTGGATCGACACGGGTTATGACCACGTCGATCACGTCTCCATCCTTGCAGAACTCACTCATGTTCCGAATCTTCTTGGTCCAGGAAATATCGTCGATATGCAAGAATCCGTCGATTCCTTCCTCAAGGTTGATGAACGCACCGCTATTGGTGACCTTCACAACAGGCTTGGTAAGGGTCATTCCCTGGGGATACCGATCTGTGATCGTGTCCCAAGGATTTTCCTCAAGCTGCTTCAACCCAAGGCTTACCCGCTTCTTGTCCAGATCGTACCCGAGCACCTTCGCTTCGACGACATCGCCGATTGAAAGCAGTTCCTTGGGGTTGTTGATCCGTTTGGTCCAGGACAGCTCGGAGATATGGGCGAGACCTTCGATACCGGGTTCGATTTCAATGAACACACCGAATGTAGTGATTTTCGTCACAGGTGCCTTCACGACGTCGTCCACCGAGTAGCGTTCCTCGAATGTGTTCCAAGGATCTTCCTGCATGTGCTTGAGCGACAGGTTGATCTTCTGTGAGACCGGATCGATATTGATGAGACGAAGCTGGATGACCTGCCCTTTCTTGACGAAATCTTTCGGCTTGGTCACATGGCCCCAACTCATATCGTTGATATGGAGAAGTCCGTCAAAACCACCAAGATCGATGAATGCACCGAAACTTGTGAAACTCTTGACAGTTCCTTCCACGACATCGCCAATCTTGACAGTCGTAAAGAACTTCTCTTTGTTTTCCTTGATTTTCTTTTCCAGGTATTCGCGTCGTGATACGACACTCTTGAGTTTCATCCCGGTGTGGAACTTGTCGATCACAAAGTAATCGGCTATACCGATCATCGTTTCAGGATCTTCAACCCGTACCACATCTGCCTTGGATAAAGGACAGAATCCCAAGAACTCACTGCCAAGGTCGACTTCAAAACCGCCCTTGATAACCTTCACAAATTTTCCCATGACAGGAGAGCGGGTTTCCGCTGCTTCCTTGAGAACTTCTGTTCGTTCCTTGATGTCAGCGCGCTTCTTTGAAATGACGATTTGACCGCCCTTTCCTTCCTTGTTTACAATCATTACCTTGACTTCGTCGCCGACGGCGGGAACAGTGGTGAACTCGTCGAGGGCAATTCTCCCTTCCGACTTGTAACCCACATCCACAAACACATACTCGTTATTGACCTGAACTACAGTACCGGTAACAAGCTGACCGTCTTCAATTTCATCAAGAGATTTTAGGTAATGTTCCTGCAGCATCGTTTGCATATCAGCCTTCCGCTGAGGTTCGCTTTGTGTTTCCAACACTTCCTTCACTTCTTCCACTTTTCTCTCCTGATCCTTATTTTCACCCTGAATCCGGGCGAATATAGCACGTAACACTGTGTCATAAACTTCATCTATGGTCAAGTACGACGAGTCGATATACAGGGCGTCAGGAGCTACTTTAAGTCCCCCAACCGGTTTGTTCCTATCAATTTTGTCGCGTTCAGCAATGGTTTTCACCAATTCCTGCAGTGGCATCTCCGTCGGTTGCTGATCGTATCGCCGCTTGGCGCGAACCTCCACGGAAGCGTCCAGAAAAAACTTGCATTCCGCTTCGGGAAAAACGACGGTCGTTATGTCCCGGCCTTCCGCAACCAGGTTCAATCCACCTGCCGCCAATGCCCGGAGATGCGTATTGACTATGGTACGTAACTCGACAATCGCGGAATGTTGCGCCACATATGCGTCGACAGCATCGGTATGCAACCGGTCCTGAACATCGGCTCCATCGGCATACAACCGGCCATCTACAATCCTCATGGACAGTTGCCTGGCGACTTCGAGGACCGCCGATTCGTCTTTCGGATCTTGGCCTTGTTCGAGAACCGCCAGCGTGATTGCCCTATAGAAATTTCCTGAATTCAGGAAATAGAAACCCAAACGTTGTGCAACCATGTTGGCGATTGTACTTTTCCCCACACCGGCAGGGCCGTCGATGGCTACCACAAAACCCTTCAACCGCATGGTCTCTTCTTTGGTCATACGTTCTTGCCCTCCAAAAGTGCCGTGATCTCCGCCTTGGTCACCGGTCTGTAGCGACCTTCGGCCAGATCCTCCAATTGTATAGGACCGATCCGGATCCGTACAAGCCGCTGGATCGTATAGCCGAAGTAGCTGAAAATCTTGCGGAGTTCCCTATTCTTTCCCTCGGTGAGTGTTACCAACACCCAACGCTTGGACTGCAATTTGAAATGTTTGATGGTATAGGGTTTCTGGCTATCGATATAGATTCCCCGGAGAGCCTCGTCGAGATCCGCCCGATTGATCGGCTCGTTGGTCATGATCGCATACTCTTTTTCAATTTGACTTGAAGGATGCATTATCTTCTGGGCAACATCACCATCGTTCGTATAGAGGATAAGCCCCGAGGATTCCTTGTCCAGTCTGCCGACATGAAAGAGCAAGTTGTTTTCTGGTATGGTGATGAGATCACGTGCGTAGAGTTTTTCGTTGGGATCATAGTTGGTGCACACATATCCTTTCGGTTTGTTCAACGCATAGTAGAAGGTCCTGTCGGCCGGTTCTGCCAAGATATCGTCCACCATGACCACATCGTCGGCATCTACCTTCGTGCCCATTTCGATGACAATCCTGGTGTTGACGGAAACGCGTCCTTCCGAGATCAATGTCTCGCAGGATCTTCGGGAACCAAATCCACTTTTCGCAAGATAACTTTGCAGGCGGATAGGATATTCAATTCGCATCGTATAGCTCCTCATCATTGGTAAAACGGGCACGGTCTATCTCCGAAAGCTTCGGAAGCGCAGATATGCTCGGTAAGTTGAATTCAAACAAAAACTTTTTTGTCGTTCCGTACAGACACGGATGGCCAGGGACATCCTTGCGGCCAACGACCTTGATATATTCACGTTCACGCAAGAGGCGGACGATATTGTCGGAGGCGACCCCCCGAATATTCTCCACATCCCTTCGGGTGACCGGTTGGGAATATGCTATGATCGACAGTGTCTCGAGCGCTGCCTTCGACAAACGCCGGTCCACTTTCCTTCCATAGCAATCCCGGAGACGGTCATGCAAGTCGGTCGCCGGTAGAAAACAATAGGTTCCCTTGTCTTCGACCAGATGCAAACCATGCATGTGCGCTTCCCAATAATCCTGCAGTTCCTTCAGTGCTTCAAGCAGGATCTGTTCCTCCATACCTGTCAATCTGCCGAGCTTGTCTTTTCCAACAGGCTCGTTTTCCAAAAACAGTATCACTTCCACCAGGCGTGCATTGGAAGAAAGTATCGTCGTATCGCCAATCATACATCCTCCTGGTCATCGTCGTCTGTCAAATCTATGATTTCATCGTCGACATCATCATATGAAAATGTTGGATGTTCCATTTTTTGTGGTTGTTGTGCTTGTGTATTTTGGGGCATCAGGAACGATTCGTACGGTTCCTCATCGCCAAAATCCTCATCATCGATAACATTGGGATCGAAATCCTGCTTCTTCCTGATCACAATATCCCCGAACAAGGCATGCTGGTGTATGGTGACCATACTGAATTTCACAGCTTCCAGGATCGCGAGGAAAGCACAGATGATATCCATGGGAGAATCCCTGTGCACAACGATATCCGAAAAAGATATGTCGTCCCTCGATTCGAACAATTCCGCCATGAGGGTAAGCTTCTGTTTGGTGGTCACTTCCTCATACACATTGAAGACCTGTTCAGGTGTTATGGATTGGAGCAATGAGGAGAAGGTCTTCAGCAGATCCCATATATTCACATCATTCCACAGGTCCTGGTCCTCGAAGGGGAGCATGAACTGGCTTTTCTTCCGATGAATGAACAATTCTCCACTTTGGTTGGAATCCGAAAGAAGTGACGTATACCGTTTGAACTTCTGGTATTCGAGCAACCGTTCGACGAGATCGGCCCGCAATTCGGAGAATTCGTCATCCTCATCGATCTGTTCGTCCGAGGGAAGCAACATCCTGCTCTTCATGTAGATGAGATGGGCTGCCATGGCATAGAAGTCGGTCAGGTCATCCAGGTCCATCCTGTCGACAGCATCCAGATACGTCAAGAACTGGTCTGTAATTTCTGCAATGGGGATATCGTAGATGTTTACTTGTGCCTTTTGGATCAAATGCAACAACAGATCCAAGGGACCTTCGAATTGTCGTATCGAATAGGACAAGGCGGTTTGGGGCATGTGCTCGGTAACCGCCAGCCCTGCTTCATTCACCATGCGAAAGAGTATACCTTTTTCGCATGGTTGCGTAAAGAGTCGTTACTCTGCCGGAATTTCCACAACTTTGCCTGCCGCCGCAGGGATAGCGGGGAAGATCAACGCACGGAGTTTCTTGTCCAGTTCGATTGTGATATCGGTGTTCGTTTTCAGGAAGGTAATCGCGTTCTCCCTACCCTGCCCGATCTTCTCTCCGTTGTAGGCGTACCACGAACCGCTCTTCTCCAGCAATTCGAACTTCAAGGCTGCGTCGAGTATGCTTCCATGATAACTGAGGCCTTCACCGAAGAACATGTCGAGTTCCACTTTCTTGAATGGTGGAGCCACCTTGTTCTTCACTATCTTGATCCGTACCCGGTTGCCGATGATATCGTCGGCGCTTCTACTGATAGCTTCTATCTTACGTACCTCGATCCGGATCGAGGCATAGAATTTCAATGCATTTCCACCCGTAGTGGTCTCGGGGTTGCCGAACATGACACCGATCTTCATGCGGATCTGGTTGATGAAGATGATGGTGGTATTGCTCTTTGAAAGGATACCGGTGAGTTTGCGCAAGGCCTGGCTCATGAGCCGGGCCTGCAGGCCCATATGGGAATCACCCATTTCGCCATCGATTTCCGCCTGTGGGGTCAGTGCTGCGACCGAGTCGACCACGATTATGTCGACCGCACCGGAACGTACCAACGATTCGACGATTTCAAGGGCTTGCTCACCATTGTCTGGTTGCGATATCCACAATTCGTCCGTATTCACACCAAGTTTCTTGGCATATGTCGGATCTAGGGCGTGTTCAGCATCGATAAAGGCAGCGATTCCACCAGCCTTTTGGCTTTCGGCGATCGCATGCAACGCCAACGTCGTCTTTCCGGAGGATTCAGGTCCGTATATCTCGATTACCCTGCCCTTCGGATAGCCGCCGACACCCAGGGCTTCGTCCAGTAGGATAGAACCCGAAGAGATGGCTTGTATCGTCCGGTCGGTTGCGCTATCGCCCAATTTCATCAGGGCGCCCTTTCCAAACTGTTTGTCTATCTGGGAACGGGCCGCTTCCAATGCCACCAGCTTCTGCTTGGAATCCGTAACTGCCGTTCCACTCGAATTATTTGTGTTCTTTGCCATATTCCTCTGTACTCCTTACCATATTCCATACCAATCATACCGCATCTGCCAGGTTATTGCTTCAATTTTCCAGGTGAGTCGAGAACGAGTGTGATCGGACCTTCGTTCGTGTAGGCGACACGCATCGAGGCACCGAATTCACCGGTAGCGACTTCGAGGCCTTGCGACCGCACCTTTTCGACAAACAACCCGTACATCTGACGGGCGACTGCCGGTTCGGCCGCGGGATCGAACGAAGGGCGGTTCCCTTTCCGCAAATCCGCGCAGAGCGTGAATTGGCTCACCACCAGCACCGCGTAACCGAGATCGGAAACCGACAAATTCATTTTACCCTCGTTGTCGGTGAACAGTCTCATCCGGGGAATCTTGTTGGCAAGATACTCCAGGTCAACTTCGGTATCGCCCTTCTGTACTCCGAGGTATACCAGAAGTCCACGATCGATGCTGCCAACTGCAGTCCCGTCAACGGTGACCGAAGCTTCGGTTACCCGTTGTATGACCGCTCTCATCAGGACTCCATTCCTTGGATCCGTGCCGCAAACGACTTCTTGTCACCGGCATTGAAGAATGCGCTTCCCATGACCAGCACATCTACCCCGGCTTCAACCAACAGATCGGCGTTGTTCGCATTCACACCTCCATCGACAGAAATCCTGAAATCGAGTTTGTGTTTTTTACGTAGAGCATCCAACTGTCGTATCTTATCCAATGAGTTGGCGATGAATTTCTGTCCACCGAACCCGGGATCGACACTCATGACCAATACCAATTCCACTTCATCCAAGACCATCTCGATCGATGATACTGGTGTCGAGGGAACCAACGAGACGCCGGCCTGCTTGCCTTCATCGTGTATCGCTCCCAGGGTCCGATGCAAATGGACCGAGGCCTCGGCGTGGACAGTTATGATATCGCTGCCGGCTCTGGCGAATTCCACAATGAAACGCTCGGGTCTATCCACCATGAGGTGGGTATCGAAAACCAACGAGGACAATGGCCTGATATCTTCGATAAACTTTGGGCCGAACGAAATATTCGGAACAAACAGTCCATCCATGACATCCAGATGGATCCACTGGGCGGTGGTTTTTCCAATCATCGCAACCGCTTCTCCAGCACAGGAAAAATCGGCTGAGAGCATAGACGGAGCTAGGATACAACGTGGTTCTATATTCATGATTATGTTGTACCAGATACCGTGGTTTTTGGAAAGCGTGCACGGTGCCCAACTGCCCTGATAAGCAAAGACTTATTGCATTGTATTGCTTTACATGCTATTATATGTAAGCAACTTGGAACTTTTCTCACCGTACAACACCTGAGCTGTCAAGGAATCCAAACCAAAGGATACACGGCTCGGGCTGTTTGCTATTTGTTCCAAATAAGCACTTTATCAAGGGAGCGCAGCATGAACGAAGAGAACATCAAAACCCTACTCACAGAAGAGAAGTGGACAAGGGCTACCATCAACAATTACACTATCCCCAATTTCCAGGAGCTCGATGTCATTCTGAATCAGATTGAAAGCCCCGAAGAATTGCTTGAAGTGAAATCCATATGTGACGAATACCTCCAGAAGAACAAGAACAGCATAATAGCCATGTATCTCAGTGGAAGTATCGCGCTGCGTAGGCGGTCCCTTGACTATGGCAATATCACCAACCTCATTGAAATGTTCAATGAAAGCAAGAAGTACAGTATCGTCGAGCACTTGAGCTTGAAGGTTTTGGAACGTTTCGAGGACAAGTACGTCATTCGTGTGCTGGCCGCGTGTTACGAGAAGCTGAATCGCGAGGATGACAAGTTTGTCCTCTACGAACGTTTGGTGAAGGTCGACTATGATGAAACCGATCTGCTCCAGGCTATCGCCGAACGTTATATCTCGAAGAACAACAAGGAGAAGGCCCTCTTCTTCTACAAGAAGTCCCTGCAGAGATATCTGAATGCCCAGAACCTTCCCGCGGTGAAGGATGTCTGGACCATACTCTTGCGCATGATTCCCGACGACTTCGCGTACCTGCTCGGATTGGCACAACGGGTTTCCACCCGTTTCCAGGGTGAACGGACGAACCAGATGCTTTCCCAGCTGTATGACGTTGCCGTGCAGAAAGAGGATTGGGACCAGGGCGTCAATGTGCTCAAGACCATGCTCGATACCGACCCCCATTCCGAATGGGCCCGGGAACGGTTGGTCGAATGCTACCGGCAAAAATACGCTGGACACAGCAGGCTTGAGGCTTGCATTGAAATATCCAATTTGACCAAAGCCTATCGGGATGTACACTCTGCGATCGATGATTTCGAGAAGAACATCGCTTTCGACAAGGGGTCGTTCGTATTCCACAAGACCTGGAGTATCGGCCGTATCCGTGAGTTGTCGCATGAGAATGTGGTGATCGACTTCTCTTCCAAGCGGAACCACAGCATGTCTCTGGGCATGGCTTTCAGTTCCCTGCAAGTATTGCCAAAGCATCACATATGGGTGCTGAAGAGCGTTTTCCCCAAGGAAAAGTTGACCGAGAAGTTTATTGGCGATGTTCCCTGGGGACTGCGAACCCTTATTTC
Source organism: Spirochaetae bacterium HGW-Spirochaetae-4 (assembly GCA_002839335.1). Taxonomy (GTDB): domain Bacteria; phylum Spirochaetota; class Spirochaetia; order Sphaerochaetales; family Sphaerochaetaceae; genus UBA8525. Next base: position 1,859 of record PGXU01000060.1, on the reverse strand, counting down.
GAGCCATGGAAATGCCGCAACCCTGAAAGATATGAAGGCTGAGATCGTTCCTTCGATCCTGACCGTGAAGGAATGGACCTCGTGGCTTTCTTCGGCGAAAAAAGTCCTCATGAGCGATCCTCTCATCGGTTTCTTGCCGAATGATCCCGATGTCTTCACGGTACGTGATACACCGATTTCCTATGAGGAGAAGTCGTTGGGCATCTTCCGCAATGAGAAGCGCTTCTACCAGAAGGTTAGGATCGTACGTGAGTTCCTGGTCAATGGTGACCCCGAGACCGAGTTCTTCATGGAAATGGTCCAATATTTTGTCGACCAATGCACCAACTACCAGATGGTGAACGACCAGGTGATCTCAAGCTATCTCTTTGTCGATTTCCTCTGTGACAAGTATCCGTTCCTTGAGCGGCCGAGCACTGTCGATTTCAAGCATTTGTATGGACTCATGGACAATATTCCGAAGGTATTCGATGCCGTCGACGATTCGGAGCTCAAGAAGTCGTTCATAGACAATGTGGTGACCGTAGAGGATCCGGAGGAAATCGAGAAGGTTCTGATCTCCCTCTACCCCTACTACCTGACCAGCTATATCATGGATACGTTGCGGGATCAGGGACGACAGAAAATCATTGAGGACATGTTCAGGAATGCCTGCAGGAATTATCGGGAGAATGCCGATCTGTTCACCTACCTTGCCCGTACGTATGACCGCAAGTTCTGGGAGAAGAAGATCAAGGTTCCGTTCGAGACATTGCTTACCAGTGAATTGCAGTTGCTTGACTTCGCGTTCAATGCGATAGAGGCGAAGAAGGCTACCAACGAAAACCGAAAGATTGCGAAAACGTTGACCACTATCCTCTTCGAGGAACGGGTTGTATTCGATTTCCTCAAGGGAGCGAACGAAGGTTCGGCCCAGCGTGTGAACTTTATAGTGCAACGTATGCAGGGACTCGACCAGTCGAGGAAAATCGAGGTGAAGCATGCTATCCTCGAAAAGTATCCCGACTTCGTATTCCTCGGAGAAGAGGAGAATTCGACCGAAATGGTAACCAGCGGGTTGCTTGTGACCCAGGCAAGATATCAGGAGAAACAACTCGAGTTGGATCGGATCATGAATGTTGAGATCCCGGAGAATTCGAAGGAAATCGGTGCCGCACTCTCATTGGGTGACTTGCGGGAGAATTCCGAGTTCAAGGCTGCGAAGGAAAAGCAAGGGATTCTCAATACCACCATGATGCGTCTCACCGAGGAGATTTCACGTGCCGTCATCGTGACCCAATCCATGGTGGATGCAACGAAGGTATCGTTCGGTACCGAGGTGGTCCTGAAGAACAATCTGAATGGGAAAGAGGATATCTATCGCATTTTTGGACCGTGGGAATCGAACCCGGCCGAGAATACCATCAGTTACCTTGCTCCTTTCGGTGCCAAGCTCTTGAACCATACTCCTGGAGAACGCTTCACATTCGAGATCAATGAGACCAAGTATGACTATACCGTGGTTTCGATAAGCGGACTTCTTGTGTAGATAGGATTGTCAGAAGGATATGAGGGGAGCGCCGGCGATCATGTCAGCGCTCTTTTCGTTTCAAGACACTCAAGAATTCTATGCCTGCCAACCGGTACGAGACGACCGTACTGAGAATCGCCAAGCTGTAGAGTCCCAATAGTACCAAGGCATTCGACCACGTGCTCCCATCATGCCACCACGAAGTGGATGCCAACCTGATGTATAGGAACGCCAGCGTTGCCAGGGGAATATTTGCCACCAACAGTTTTACCAGCCCATCCGCCAGTACCTTCGCGTGTACATGCGCATGTTGTTTTCGTACGGCGATACACCAGAGCACCAGAATCCC
>PGXU01000059.1 GCA_002839335.1 Spirochaetae bacterium HGW-Spirochaetae-4 | reverse complement strand
TACACACCTTCCCTTACAGCGACCCTCGATCCCCTTCCATTCGGCTTGCAACCGAAGTTTGCTTTTGCAGTCGGAAAATTCTCCGCATCCGTTTCCTATAGGATGGCTGAGGACGATTCGGGAAACTTCGTCGGTGAGGATGCGATCCTTTCCGTCGCGTATCTCGACAAGGGACGGTTCGAGTTCTCCTCCACGGCCACCTATCAAGGGGATATCGCCCGTACAACCTCAGGATTCCTTACGCCGTTGGATCTGTCCAATTCACTGTCGTTCACCGCATTCGATGCATACCTCACCATTGGAGAGAAGTCCGAGTATTCCTTCGAGGACAATGCCTTCGACCAATTCCTTGTGTCCGCAGCCATTCCCTGGGCGTCGGTCAGTGTCCAGGGTAGTGGGAAACCGAACGATCCCGTGTTCAATCTGTTGGATGCGGATGTCACCATAGAGGCCTTCGAGAAACGATGGTGGAAGAATAGGATTTCGCTTGGGCTCGATATCACGAGTGCCTATAGGCATTCTTTTTGGGATGCGTCGGCTTCGAATTTTTCATTCAAGATCAACTTGGCATTTTCGATCGCAGAATTCCTGACTATCGATTTTGCGTTGACAACAGTGAACAAGGGCTTCCACCGATACTCGGATTTTGATGATATGTGGCAGGATCTGCTGCGTTCCTTCGATTTTTCGGGTGATGGACGCTCCAATACACAGTTCACTATGGAAGCGGTCGAGCTTTCGGTCATCCATCACATGGCCGATTGGGACCTCCATTGTAAATATGAGGGAAGCGTAGTATTATCGGATTTGGAATGGCGTTGGAATCCTGTGTTCACAGTATTCCTGCAATGGAAAGCTATTCCTGAAATCAAAGTCGACAGACAGTTCGATGTCGGGCACTGACGACTGCATCGTGGGAGAAGGATGAGCAGCACCATCGTATTTGAGCAATCGTTACAGATGCAACGTGTTTGTGGAGTGAACGACAGGAATATCCCGTATATCGAGCTATTGCTCAATGGCGAGTTGTTTGTCCATGGGAATAGCATTACCTATAGGGACGTTCCCGATCGGGAAGGTTCGGGAGATGCGGTTTTCACGAATCTCATGATCCGTTTGAAACGATTGGCCGAGCAGCGCGAGGATATCACCGAACCCGAGATATTCATGGAGTATCAAGCGCTGCAGGTGGGCAAGGTCCGAACCGAAGCCGATATCGCGAAGGATTTGCAGGACGAGCAGAACAGTTTCATCTCGGTCGGTGGAAAGATCGTCTATCCGAAAAGCTCCAGGCAACGTACGTTTATCCGCCTGATGCGTGAACGGCAACTCGTGTTCAGTATCGGACCGGCGGGAACCGGAAAGACGTTCCTCGCCATTGCCCATGCATTGGGTGAAGTACTCGGCGGACGCAAGCAGAAGATCATCTTGACCCGTCCTGTTGTCGAAGCCGGGGAAAGCCTCGGATTCTTGCCTGGGGATCTGACACAAAAGATCGGCCCATACCTCAGACCTCTCTACGATGCCATGGAATACCTGCTCCCTCCAGCAATCATAAAACGGTTGGAGGACAATGGTGCGGTCGAGACGGCCCCCTTGGCGTATATGAGGGGACGGTCGCTGAACAATGCCTGTGTGATCCTCGATGAGGCTCAGAACACAACCACAGAGCAAATGAAGATGTTCCTTACCCGGTTGAGTGAGAACTCGACCGCAGTCATCACCGGCGATGTCACACAGGTCGACCTGCCACGAAGTAGGAAAAGTGGACTTGTGCATGCGGCGGCGATACTTCATGATGTACCGGGGATCGGGTTTGTTGAATTCGATTCTTCCGATGTCGTGAGAAGCAGGATGGTCCAAAGGATAATTGATGCGTATGAGAAAGATGCATACCGTTCCTGACAAGTTTAAGGAGAACCCGTTGTGGATCAGGCTGTTGATCCTGATCCTGTGTGTCCTCATATCCGCTGGTGCGATCCTCCTGCCGACCCTTTTGGCGAACGACACCCAATTGATCACCGAGGATGTCCGAACCCGCTATACGGTAGGCTCCTTGGCCGAGAACGATGTGCGTGCGAAGGAAACCTTCCATTATATCGATGAGGGGGAAACCCGGAGACAGCAGGTACTTGCAGCCAAATCGGTGTTACCCCATTTTCACATCTCCATGATCGAATCGAGGAAAATGCTAGCTATGGTCGATGCATTGTTCGTCGGCGACACCGATACCACGCAATTGCTCGAAGATGGTGGATTCCAGGATACACAGGCTATCTTGGAATCCATACGGATTCTCCCCGACGACACCCGGAAAACCTTGCATCAGTTCTTGGTCGAAACCTTGACCCGCTATATCACCATGGGGATTTTCGATCAGGACGAACTGATGGAGAGGCGGGATGAGGGATACGAACAGGTTGTGGTGTACAATGTGGTCGGAGACCAATTGGAAACATCGGCAAAAGTGCTTGGAATGCAGGGGTTGCAGCACCAGGGCACAATCACCTCGATGGTGAATTCCGATCTGCGTTCCTTGCGGTATCTGCTTCGTGGAGATATCCAATCATTGGCGTTCGATATCCTTTCCACCATTATCCGGCCGAACGTGTACTATTCACCGGTTGAGACAGCCATTGCCAGGGAACATGCTTCGCGGGATGTGGTCCCCTCGATGGTGCGGGTCGAAAAGGGACAATATATCCTCAAGACCGATTTTGTCATCACCGACCAGGATATCAAGACATTGCAGGCCATGCGGATGGCTTCCGCAAAATATACCCCCACACAATTGATCGGCAGGATCTTTTTTGTGCTCATCACCACTGCCAGCGCCTTGTATTCCTTGTATATGGTCTTTGAATATACAAAACGGAAATTCCAATACATCCTATTGTTCCTGCTCGGTGTCTTGTTCACACAAATCACCACCTACATAGTCCTATTGCAAGTTGCCGGTAGAGGCTTCGTCTCTCTGGATCCGTTCCTCCCGGTCTTCACGCTTCCCATCACGTTCGCATTGGTGACCAACCGGAAGAGGGCAGGCATGATCGCAGCGATGTTGCTGGGATCCTATGCGGTTTTGTTGCCTTCCTCGACTGAAACCACGGTATTCTTCATCATAGCCGTCTCCTTTTGCGGCATCTACTTCATCAGGTACGCATCGCGTCGTATAGATATGGTGTTCCAGTGGTTTTTCGGAATCGTCGCGGCTTCGTTTTTCGTGTTGTTCAACAATTTGATCAACGGTTACGGGTTCGGCCATATCTTGTCTTCCATCAGTGCCATCTCGGCGAATATCTCGGCAACCTATATTCTCGTCACATTGTTCCTCCCGCTGATAGAACTCGGTTTCAATATCCCCACGTCGTTCAGATTACGGGAATTGGCGTTCAGCGATTCACCGGTTCTGGTACGGTTGTCCCAGACCGCGGTTGGAACGTACAACCATTCGATGATTGTTGCCGAAATGGCATATACTGCGGCAAAAGAGATCGGTGCCGACCCGTTGTTGGCCCGTGTGGCAGGGTTGTACCACGATATCGGCAAACAGGAGCATCCCGAATATTTTATCGAAAATCAAAATGGCGACAACAAGCATGACGATTTGAAAGCCAGCCTGTCTGTCGCAATCATAAAGAGCCATGTGAAGATAGGCGTTGAAAAAGGACGGGAGGCACGTCTTCCCCAGGAGGTTCTGGATATCATAAGCCAGCATCATGGAAACGATATCATCGCCATTTTCCTGAAGGAAGCCCAGGTTGCCGCGGCGGCCGATAGTACTGCTTCGGAAGTGAAACGTCAGGACTATGCATACCACAACCAGATTCCGCAGACTCCCGAGGCCGCGATCGTCATGCTCGCCGATAGTGTGGAGGCGGCATCGAGGACTATCAAGAAGCCATCCGCCCAAAAATACGACAAGTTGGTGAATCAGATCATCATGGCAAAAATCGAGCGGAAGCAATTGTCGTCGTCGCGGTTGTCTATGACCGACTTGGATACGATCACGAAAGTATTTGTCCAGATATTGACGGGTAGATTCCATACACGGATCGAATATCCCGATGATGCAAAAGAGGAAAACACATGATAGGAATCGATATTTCCTACGAATCGGACGAAATGATGGCGAGGGCACCCCAGGATACTGTGGAAGCAGTGCTGATGAAGGTGTTGGAACTCGTTGGCAAGGATTCCTGTGAACTCTCGTGTTCCTTTGTTTCCGAGAGTGCCATGCGCGATCTCAATGCCTCGTACCGGGACAAGGACGAGAGCACGGACATATTGTCATTCGTCCAATCGGACGATAACGATGGCTTCGAATTTCCTACGGATACGGATTCTCCCGAACTGTTGGGCGATATAATCATCTCTCTTGACGATATGGAGAAAAACTGCGAATTTTTCTCAGTTGCTCCATCACAAGAGCTTTCCAGACTACTGGTGCACGGAGTGCTGCACCTTGTCGGATGGGACCACGCTACCAACGATATGGATGAACCCATGTTGATAAAGCAGGAAGAACTGTTGAAAATTGTCGAAAAGGAGTCTATTGCGTGAGGTTTGGTGAAAGACTGAAGAATTGGTTGTCGGGAAACGACCCACAACCTCCGCAGCATAGTACGGAAGTTGTGGAAGAGCGGAAAAATATGATCGAGGGGATCGAGGAACTTGCCGAGACTACAGTGAAAGAGGTCATGGTTCCCAGGATTGATGTCGAGTTCGTATCGGATTCGGTTACCTTGGATGAGCTGAAGACGCTTATTGCGGAACAAGGGTTCTCCAGGTATCCTGTCTACACCGAAACCATAGACAATGTGGTGGGTATCCTGTATGTGAAGGATATCATCCTCCAACAGGTGGATTCTGGCGTATTCGACGTGAAGCGTTGCATGCGAAAGCCCTATTTCGTACCTGAGACCAAGCGGTTGGACGAACTGTTGCGGGAGTTCAAGAAGCGTCGTGTCCATATTGCCATAGCAATCGACGAATATGGTGGTGTCTCCGGTATCGTCAGTATGGAGGATATCCTCGAGGTGATTGTCGGGGACATCCAGGACGAGTTCGATGACGACGAGGACGACGATATCATCGAAATGGGCCAGGGTATCTATCTTTGCGATGCCCGTGCTGCGATCGATGAAGTCAACGAGCGGCTCGGACTCTCTCTTCCCGAAGATGATTTCGAGACTCTCGGAGGCTTCGTGTTCGAACAATTCGGACGTATTCCCATGAACCAGGAAAAAGTCACCTACCAGGATATGGATTTCGTTGTACAGGAAATTGAGGGGCATAAGATCAATAGAGTGAAAATTATGTCGAAAAGAGGCTGATTCGTTGACGTAAAGTGCCTATTACCATTATATTAATATCGATACATACCTACATATGGAGGGGTTAATAAAAATGAAAATCGCAATCAATGGCTTCGGGCGCATCGGACGCAATGTTTTCAAGGTCGCTTTCGAAGACAAAGACATCGAGATTGTCGGGATCAATGATCTGACGAATCCAAAGACACTGGCACATTTGCTCAAGTACGACTCAACGTACGGTGTCTACCCCAAGAGCGTTGTTGCCAAGGAAGACGCTATTGTTGTCGATGGTAAGGAAATCAAGATCTACGCAGTCCGCAATCCTGCAGAACTTCCCTGGAAAGAACTCGGAGTGGATATCGCGATCGAATCGACCGGTGTATTCTCTGTTGCGGAAGGTCCGAAGGGTGGTTACAAGGACCATATCAAGGCCGGTGCCAAAAAGGTTATCCTTACTGTTCCCGCAAAAGACAAGATCGACCAGACCATAGTTTGTGGTGTGAACGACAATGATATCGACTTGAGCCTGCTCGCCTACTCGAACGCATCCTGCACCACCAACTGTCTTGCACCGGTTGCCAAGGTGCTCAACGATACGTTCGGTATTGAACGTGGCCTTATGACTACTGTCCATGCATATACAAATGACCAGGTTATCCTTGATCAGCCCCATGGCGACTTGCGCCGGGCCAGATCCGCAGCCTTGTCCATTATCCCCACCACAACAGGTGCTGCCCGTGCTGTGTCGGAAGTTATCCCCGCGCTGAAGGGCAAGCTCAACGGTGGTGCGATGCGTGTCCCGACTCCAACCGGTTCCATTGTCGACTTGACGGTCCTTCTCGAGAAGGATTGCAGTGTCGAGGAATTGAATGCGGCTATGAAAGCTGCCGCGGAAGGTCCTCTCAAGGGCATTCTGGAGTACACCGAGGATCCGATCGTTTCCGCGGATGTACGTGGCAACTCGCACTCGTCTATCTTCGATGCCGAACTCACCATGAAGATGGGTCCGAAATTCTTCAAGGTAATGTCATGGTATGACAACGAGATGGGTTATTCCAATCGTGTTGTCGACCTCGCCAAGAAATTGATGGCGTAACCACCGTTCCTACGAATTTGCTGTCTGATGCGCGCCTTCCGGTGCGCATCAGGCGTACATGAGGAGTCATGATGAAATTACAAACCGTGAAAGATGTTGACCTGCAGGGTAAGCGGGTGCTTATCCGTGTCGATTTCAACGTTCCTTTGAAAGATGGGGTGGTTACCGACGATACAAGGATCGAGAGTGCGTTGCCTACTGTCCGGTACATCTTGGACCAGAAGGGTACCTCGCTTGTGGTCATGTCCCACTTCGGACGCCCCAAGGGCAAGAAGGATCCTGCGTTCAGTATGGTTCCTGTCGCCAAACGTTTCGAGGAATTGCTTGGTCGCAAGGTCAAGGTCGCCTCGGATGTCATTGGAGATGTAGTCAAGAAGGAAGTCGCTGACTTGAAGGCTGGTGAAGTGCTCCTTCTTGAGAACGTCCGCTTCTACAAGGAAGAGGAAGCCAATGATGAAGGTTTCTCCAAGGAACTTGCAGCTTATGGTGATATCTATGTGAACGATGCATTCGGTACCGCCCACCGTGCACATGCTTCCACCGAAGGGGTAGCTCATTTTCTTCCTGCGGTCGCAGGCTTTCTGATCGAAAAGGAAGTGAAGTTTTTCGCCCCGTTGTTGGAGAATCCCGACAAACCGTTCGTAGCAATAATCGGAGGTTCGAAAGTCTCCTCCAAGATCAGTGTGCTCGAGTCGTTGGCACGGACCTGCGACGCTATCGTTATCGCCGGCGGCATGGCTTATACATTCCTCAAGGTACAGGGTCATGCTATTGGAAAATCCTTGCTTGAAGCCGAATACCTGGATGTCGCGAAGTCATTCTTGGCCAAGGCACAGGAAAAGGGTGTACGGGTTATTCTTCCCGTCGACCACGTCTGCGCAGCTGAGTTCAATGAGCAGGCGGAAGTCGTATCCGTCGACTCCGTCGATATTCCGGAAGGACTGATCGGTATGGATGTCGGACCCAAGACGCTTGCTTTGGTCGACAAGGAACTGAAAGGCGCGAAATCCATTGTCTGGAATGGTCCGATGGGTGTTTTCGAGTTCGATGCATTCGCCGCGGGAACCAAGGCGGTAGCCAAGATGGTTGCCGAGTGCACAGGAACAACCGTTGTCGGTGGTGGTGATTCCGTTGCCGCAGTCAACAAGTTTGGTTTTGCCGATCGGATCGACCATGTGTCGACCGGGGGTGGAGCTTCGTTGGAGTTCCTCGAGGGACGTGAATTGCCTGGTATCAAGGCTTTGGAGAAATAGATGAGAAACGTATGTATTGCTGGAAACTGGAAAATGAACATGTCTCCCTCAGAGGGTGCCGTATTCGCAAAAGCTTTGGCTGAAGCGGTGAAGGATGCCTCTGTCCGTGTTGTCGTAGCTCCTCCTTTCGTTACAATCGCTTCGGTTGTGTCGGCTGTGAAAGGTTCTGTCATCGAGGTCGGGGCCCAGAACATGTCGGACCAACTCTCCGGTGCATACACCGGTGAAGTGTCCGCACCCATGCTCAAGGAATCCGGTGTTTCGATTGTCATTCTTGGCCATTCGGAACGCAGGGCTTTGTATGGTGAAAACGATGCCTTTATCAACAGGAAAGTGAAACTGGCGCTTGAACAGGACCTGGACGTGATCCTATGTGTTGGCGAGACCCTGGAGGAACGGGAAGCAGGGAAACTCGAGGAAGTCTTGAAGCGACAGGTCGTCGAAGGCTTGCGCGATATTTCCGCCCAATCGATGGCTAGGATCATTGTTGCCTATGAACCGGTCTGGGCAATCGGTACCGGAAAGACCGCAACGCCCGATGATGCCAATTCGGCACACGCGTTCATTAGATCCGAGATTGAGAAACTCTATGGCAAAAGTGTTGCAGAATCGTTGATAATACAGTATGGTGGTTCAGTGAAACCATCGAATGTGAAAGACCTCATGGCTATGGAGCATATCGATGGCGCACTTGTGGGTGGCGCTTCCCTTTCAGTGGAGCAATTCGCCCCGATAGTGCGGTACAACGTATAAAACTGGAGTTCACAATGGGTGTTATCGGCATTATTCTACTGATTCTCTTCATTATCGCAAGTCTGTTGCTCATCTTTATCGTCTCCATCCAGAGCGAAGGTGGAACAGGGCTTGGTGGAATTTTTGGTGGCGGGAGTGATTCGACCTTCGGTTCCCAGACCGGAAAGGTTTTGAACAAGGTTACTGCGATTCTTGGAGCATCGTTCCTGGTGCTGGCTATCTTGCTCGCAGTCATCAACAAATCTCCATCCACCGATTCCTTGCTTGATTCTGTTCAGGTCGAACAGGTCCAGCAATCCGGCGATTGGTGGAATACTACCTCCGCTGAATAAATTTCACCGGTGAATTGATTTGTAGTGTTTTAGGTGTCGACCGCATGTTTACTCTGCGGTCGTTGCCGTTTCACAAAGGACGTGTATGAGAGTTTGCGTGTTGTATGAGGATTCAGGATCAACCACGGTATGTAAGGATATTGCTTCGGGACTTGCCGATGGTATCCAACTGCAGGGGCATGATGTTGAACTTGTCGACATGGTCCGGGAATCGGGCAAGATTGTCTCATACTTCGATTACCTTGTCCTCGGTACCAGCGCTGTCAATTTTTTTGGCGGCAAGATTTCATCGAAATCCGAAGATTTTCTCAAGCAGGGCGGTTCCATTTCGGGAAAACGTTCATTCGCTTTTGTCAGCAAGAAAGGCCTGCGACAGGGCAAGACATTGCAGACCCTTATGAAAGTCATGGAACGCCAAGGCCTATACCTCACTTTTTCAGATATTCTACCCAATCGTGCTTATGCGAAAGAAGTCGGTAAGCGTTTGGTCATTTCGTAATTTAGGAGTGTAACTTCCATGAGAAAGCATCGCATTCTATTTGTATTCATCCTCGCAGTACTCCCTCTCATGGGTTTGTCTGCAGATATCATTTCCCAACCAGCGGCTACCGTGAACTTGATCCGCAACGCGGTCATAACTGTGGAAAGTCTCGATCAACGCGTGAAGGCCTACCAGGCTGAAGCGACAGCTTCTGGTTCCAAGGAGATTGTCGAGCGGATGGATGTCCTCGAAGTCATGGTGAATGACGAGCTGGTGTTGCAGGGTGCCGAACGTGATGGGTATGCTATCACCGAAGTGCAGGTCGACCAGATGCTCCGCCAGCAGAAGGCGTATGTGGAGCAGCAGATCGGCCGGGCCATAACCGACGCACAGTTCGAGACGGTGATCCGCAACAACTATGGGATCAGCTTGGCTGATTTTCGCAAGAGTATCAGGGAGTCCGCTCTTGTGGACCTGTATGTACGTGGCAAGATGTCCGCGGTACTACAATCCTACCCGGAACCGACCGAGGAACAGATCAATGAATTCTTCAGGACCAACCGTTCTTCATTCATGAATCCCGAGCTGGTCAGATTGAGCCATATATTCATGCCTTTCTCCGATACGGACAAGGCTGAGGTCAAGAAGCAGATGGACCAGCTTGCCCGTTGGTTGCGTTACAATACCTATACATTTGAGGAGCTTGTTCCCAAATATTCCAAGGATACCGATTCGGTCGGGAAGGGTGGAGATATTGGTTGGTTGGCTTTCGATGATGAAGAGATGCGCGCCTATTTGGGTGCTTCGTTCTTCGATGCGGTGTTCGCATTGCCCCTTGGAAAACCTTCTGGAGTGCTCGAGTCGACGGGTGGATACCATATCGTGAAAGTTACCACACATACCGATCCGAAATTGCTTGCCATTGAGGATCCGATCAACCCGGAGTCCAAGACTACGGTCAAACAGTATATCAAGCAGACATTGACTACCAGGAACCAGCAGGTGGCATATCTAAGGGCAATCGACCAGCTGGTGCAGCAGTTGCGCGGCGAAGCCATGATCAATATACTGATCTCAGAGGAGCAATCCAATTGAAGAGTCGTCATATGGGAAGGGAACTAGCCCTTTCTACTCTCTATGCTCTCGATTTCAATGGTGAATTGGTACCTGGAATGGGTCCGGTGGATTTTCCCACGTTGTCCGACGAAGAGCGCGAGCAACTTGACCAGGAAACGGTGTTGTTTGCCCGTTTCCTCCTAGCCGGCACGTTCGACCACTTGGAAGAAATCGATGGTTGGATTTCCCGCTTCTCGATAAATCGGCCGTTGGACAAGATCGACTGTATCGATCGCAACATATTGCGTATCAGCGTGTTCTCATTGCTCTATGTCCGCGATATCCATAGTAATGTGGTCATAACCGAAGCTGTACGTCTTTCACAGGAATACAGTCGTGAGGTCAACTACAAATTTATCAATGGAATCTTGGATTCCATGCGGAAGGAAATCGATGATAACGCTCAAAACTCCTGACCAGATCAAAGGAATCGAGGAGTCATGCCGACTGTTGGCTCGGCTACACGATTCTTTGGAGACGTTCATTGAACCTGGTATGACCACAAAGGAGATCGACTCCTACTGTTATTCCTTCATCACCAAGCATAAAGGGCGACCTGCCTTTCTCAACTATATGGGGTTTCCCGCATCGGCATGTATCTCTGTGAACGAGGAAGTGATCCACGGTATTCCGGGCAAACGAAAGATACTGGCGGGAGATCTGGTCAGTGTCGACCTTGGCATCGATTTGAATGGCTACTACAGCGATGCTGCGAGGACATTCATTGCGGGTGGTTCTTCCACTGCGGACAATGAACGGCTGGTGAGGATAACCAAGAAATGCCTCGAACTGGGAATCGAAGGTGCGAGCCGTACGAATGCCAGGGTGCATGATATTTCAGCCCCGATATTCAAACTGGCCGATGCCAATGGATTTGGTGTGGTTCGTGACTATTGTGGTCATGGTGTGGGACTTGCCTTGCATGAGGAGCCTCAGGTGCCGAATTATGTCAGTGCCATGTCACCGAATCCTCGACTTCGGGTCGGTATGGTGTTGGCTATCGAGCCGATGATCAACCTGGGAACTAAGAATATCCGGAACCTGGACGATGGATGGACCGTGATAACTGCGGATGGGAAACCTTCCGCTCATTTCGAGCATACGATCGCGATCACCGAAGACGGTGTGAAGATATTGACTGTATCCGAATGAATCGGAAGGGTGGGGTATGAAAAAGGAATTCATCAGTCCTGAGATGTTGCGTGATTCTGCACTGAAACTTGTCCACCATATGCATGCGGTGGATGGGTTCGTTCCCGATATCATCTATGTGTCGCTTCGTGGCGGTGCATACATGGGCAATGTCTTCAGCGAATATTACAAACTTATCCGCAAGCAGGCGGGAGACCGGCCGGTGTTCTATGCCGCAGTCGTGGCCCGCTCGTATGAGAATATGAAATTGGAATCGGAAGTCCGCATCGACGGATGGACGTACTCCCCCGAACACTTGCGCACCGGCGACAAGATCCTGATCGTCGATGATATCTTCGATACCGGCAAGACTGTCAACGCGTTGGTCAACGTCATGTTGTCGAAGGGAATCCCCCGAAGCGATATCAAGGTCGCCGTATTCGATTACAAGATTCCCAACTACAAGGATATCCCCCGGTTGCCGATCCAACCCGACTACTACTGCCGCAAGCATGTGCTCGACTCGGTTGAGGATGAGACATGGATCCACTACATGAACCATGAGTTCATCGGTTTGACCAGCGAGGAGATCGACCACCAGTATACGGACCTCGAGGTCCGGGAAATCCTCCACGACGTACGGTGCGATTGAACTTCAGCGGAATTTTACAATGAGAGAGGAAAAATAGGAAAGCGGCCACATCGGCCGCTTTCTTCATAGGTCCTATTTCTTTTTAGATATCTGTTGCCGTACCAGCCGGCATAGTAATTTCGTAGATACCATTCTCCATGGTTCCAACATAAATCTTATTCGAATCTAATGGATCTACCAGATAGCTCTTGATCTTGATATTGGAGAAGGTGTCGGCAAAATCCAATGTGACCTCGCTGACAGCTCCAGAAGTGACATTCACAGCGTAGAAATCATTGTCTCCATTCTGCAGATACAGGGAACTGTCGTGGTAGAACACCGGATAGGGGAGATTCTTCGGGTTCCTCTCGGGAAATCCAGTGATCGAAGTAGTGGAGGTAAAAGCTGTTAGGTCGGTAGTTGCAGCTTGCCACACTTTTCCGGTCGCATCTATCGCTACAATATTTGTTCCATCGGTTCCAACTGCAACCAAAGGATTGTCGTAGAATGTGGCATCGGTTGTAGAGGTCATAGGAGCCCCTTCAGATACATAATAGTGCGAGTATTTTGTAGTGTCACCTGGCGAGTTGCCACTCACCAAAAATGTGGAATCATCAAATGCAACCAGATTCGGAGGGAAGTCGTCGACGAATTCGCTGGTAAAATTAGCCAGTGATGCTCCGATTGCTGGTCCGGTTGCAGAGTATACGGAAAATTCGTTGGTGTCGTCTCTCACAAGAATGAGATTGAATTTAGGACTCATTGCCTTCACAGCGTGTTCAATTACCCAGGTAGTGTGTACTTTTGTATTGATGTCGTACGTATACAGGGTGTTGTTGTCAGGGAAGGTCGCTTCCGTGGCATATACGATATTAGTTCCATCGAAGGTATAGTGTCGCACACCAGCACCGGGTATCGATTCCCAATTCTTGGTGGCTGGATCATATGCTTGCAAACCTGCTTTGCTTGCATAGGAGTAGATTTTTCCCGTTTCATTGGCAATCAAGTTTATGGAACCCACATCCACCTTCTCGACGGATTCGCTGATGCGCATGAATATGCCTTCGTTCTCGGTGTTGCAACCGACTATGAGAAGAGTTGCCAGAACGAGTAAGACGGGAATAACCATATGTTTGAATTTTCGTTTCATTTCATGCTCCTAGTTGTTGCGGTAGGTGACCGAGAGGGTGATCGGCATGAAGCCCGCAAGCGTCGTGTGGTCACTATAGGGGTGGTTGCTTCCATAAATCTCGGGTATCAACTGCAAACCAGTACCCAATGTGATTCCCCAATCGTCCTTGAAATACCAACTGACCCCGGCTTCCAAGGTCGCCAACATGCTGAGGAAGCTTGGAGCCTCACCACCACTGTACGAGTTGTATGAGAACCCAAGACCGATACTCAAGGGAATCTCGATTGTTCCCTGAAGTGGAATATAGGTAAGTTTCGCTTGGAATGGAACCGACGTGAACAGTTCATCTCCCTTATCGTAGGCGAAAAGATATCCCAGCTCACCACCAAGTGCCATGGTGCTGTTCAAAAACCCCTGGTATCGGATGGAACCATATCCACCGACCTTCATGTGCATGGCATCGGGAAAAACCAAGAATTTTTCTCCATCGGAGGATGAGAGGAACGGCCTGAAGAAAAATGCAGGAATTACCGGACCAGCGCGGAACGTGAACATTTGATTACCCATCTCATATTCCCGAACCTTCACCGGTGTTTCGTCTTCCGCAAAGAGCATCATAGGTATAGCTGCACATAGGAGCAAAACAATCAGAACTTTTTTCATCACAATTCCTTCTCCTAGGATAATAGACAAGATGTTTTCCTATCATACTGTATCCCGACACTTTTGAAAACCTGTACACACTCCCGGTGATTTTTGGTATAACCTGAGAAAGCGATGCACCGTGTGCATGCAAGGAGAGCCCATGTTGGTATTGTCGGGAAAGGAAGTAGCGACGAAAGTCCGTTCTGAAGTACAGCAGGAATGTACCCGCTTCAAACAAGAGACCGGCCACACCCCCTGTTTGGCAGTGGTTTTGGTTGGAGACGATCCGGCAAGCGCAACCTACGTTGCCAGCAAGGGCAAGGCCTGTGAGGAAATGGGATTCGACCACCGCGACTATCGCCTTCCGGCCGACACGACCGAAGATTACGTTGTCAACCTGGTCGAGCAACTGAACGCCGATCCCCTGGTCGATGGCATATTGGTCCAATTGCCGCTTCCGGCACACTTAAGTGAGAAGCGCATCACCAACACGATTCGTGACGACAAGGATGTGGACGGATTGCACCCGATCAATATCGGACGGCTGCTGTTGGGCGACCCTTCATTCGTGGCATGTACACCCGCCGGCGTTATGCGGATCCTCGACCACTACCAGATCGAGACGACAGGGAAGGAAGTGGTGGTTGTCGGCAGGAGCAATATCGTGGGAAAACCCATGGCAGCGCTTCTCATGCAGAAGGGACGGGACGCCACTGTCACCATTTGCCATAGCCGCACCGCCGACGTGGGCGAACATACCCGGAAAGCGGACATTCTCGTGGCCGCGATAGGGAAACCGCTCGCGATCACCGCCGACATGGTCAAGGAAGGCGCGGTGGTCATCGATGTCGGCATCAACAGGGTAGAGGATGCCTCCCGGAAACGGGGATATCGCCTGGTGGGAGATGTCGATTACGATGCGGTGGCCCCACTGAGCTCCGCGATAACGCCGGTTCCCGGTGGTATCGGCCCCATGACCATAGCCATGTTGATGGAAAATACCCTGATCGCCGCAAAAATGCATGTTTGAAGGAGATTGCCCCTTGTCAGATACCTTGAAGACCCACAGCCGTTATTGGTTGGAGACCTATGGATGCCAGATGAATACGGCGGAGTCGAATGCGCTCGAGGCAGCGTTGCAAGCAGCCGGAATGCAACCCGCCCTGCGTGCCGAAGATGCTGATTGCGCGATACTCAATACCTGCAGTGTCAGGAAGACCGCGGAAAACAGGATCTGGGGACGGATCGGATTTTTCCAGCATCTCAAGCAATCGCATCCCATGACCCTGGTGGTCACCGGGTGTATGGCCGAACGCCTTGGCGAGGAGTTCCTGAAGGATGCCCCGGCAGTCGACCATGTCATGGGAACCAACGACAAGCAACGGATCGCCGCATTGCTCAGCGGAGGCAGTGACGAGCGCGATGCCGCCTATTCGTTCACCCAAAGCTATTATAAGGATGGGGATGTCAAATCGTACGTTCCCATCATGAATGGATGCAACAACTTCTGTGCCTATTGTATCGTTCCGTACGTACGCGGTCGGGAAGTTTCCCGGGACCCGCAATCGGTGTACGATGAGATCCATCGGCTGGAGGATGCCGGAGTACGTGAGATCACGCTGCTCGGCCAGAATGTCAATTCCTACGACTACACGTGGAACGGAAAGCACATGCGGTTCCCCGACCTGTTGTCCGATATCGCCAGCCAGGTGTCGTCGATCCGGTGGATTCGATTCGAGAGCCCGCATCCCAAGGACTTCTCCAAGGAACTGATCGCGGTGATCGCGCAGGAGCAGGCAGTGGCGAAACATCTGCATGTACCGGCCCAAAGCGGGTCCACACGTATCCTGCAGCTTATGAATCGCAAGTATACCCGGGAAAGCTATCTGCAGCTTATCGGGAACCTGCGCGAGGCGGTTGGAGGCATCACCTTCACCACCGACGTCATGGTGGGATTCCCGGGGGAGACGGAAGACGATTTCCACCAGACCCTATCGTTGATGCGGGAGGTGCGGTTCCTCGAAGCCTTCATGTATTACTTCAATCCACGGGAAGGAACGAAAGCCGTCTCGATGCCCGACCAGTTGTCCTCGGAGGTCCGTATGGCACGGTTGCAGGAGTTGATCAATCTCCAACGTTCGATATCCCACGAGGAAAAGATCGCGCGGTGTACCGGTACGGTCGAGGTGTTGGTGGAACAGATCTCCAAACGCAACGAACATGAGTACCTGTCGCGTACCGAACATGACGAGATGGTCGTGTTCCAACCGGTTTCCCCAGTCCGGGTAGGGGACTTCGTGAACGTAGCGTTGACAGGAATGGTCGGGAGTACCTTTACCGCGACCCAGCGATGATGGGGATGGAGGTGTCCATGGTTGACATGCTCAAGCAATTGTTGGAAAACTCCAAGCGTACCGTGGCATTCACCGGTGCCGGCGTCTCCACGTTGAGCGGTATCAGGGATTTCAGGGGTACCGGCGGATTCTACACCTCCCAATGGCATGGCATGTACGTCGAGGACCTGCTATCGCTCGATACATTCCAAACCGATCCGTCATTGTTCTATGGTTGGGCACGGGAATTCCTGTACCGGCTGGACCAATACCAACCCTCCATCGTGCACACGGTGCTGGCGGGCATGGAACAGAGAGGAATGATAGCGGGTGTCTATACCCAGAATATCGATATGCTGCATCAGAAGGCAGGCTCCAGAAAGGTGTGGGAAATCCACGGTAGCCCACAATCCCACCATTGTACGGCATGCGGTGGATCGGCTTCCTATGCACAAGTCGCCTCGATTGTCCAAGAGGGGGGTATCCCACGCTGCCTTGTATGTGGTGGAGTGCTGAAACCCGACATCATCTTCTATGGCGAGCAACTTGAACCGGCACTGTTGGACCAAGCCTATCGCGATATGGCGAATGCCGATCTGGTTCTGGTACTCGGCAGTAGCCTGACCGTACAGCCGGCGGCTTCGCTGCCGATGGCGACATACTATCATGGCGGTCGCCTGGTAATCGTGAACTCCCAGGAAACTCCCTTGGACAAGTATGCAAAAGTACGTCTGTACGACCTGCAGGAGACCTTTATGGAATTGGACCGGTGGCTCCACCCGGTCACATGACCGAGTGGTACCCCATGCGCTCCAAAATGGTGACAAGCGTCTGCAACCGCTCACTGATCAATTCATCGTTCTTCGATAGTTCATTGGCGAACAGGCGGATATCCTTGTCCAACATCTCGTTGTCCGTTGCGATATCCACCGACATGGCATCACCTTGCAATCCGATCCTATCGATTCGTGTATCCTGCGGATCGTATAATTTCTCAAAGCGATAGGCCTCGGAAAAATATTCCTTTGTCCGTGCTATCAGGATCGCGAGATCGAGTACACGGTGCAACGGCAACTCTTCCGACTGCCGTGACCATTTCTCGCCCGTATGGCGCCACACCTTCGCCGATATCTCGACCGACCCGCGGTCGTTCCACTGGGCAAGACCCAATGATAGGCCCTTGGCATCGGAATCGTAGGCGCTACGACCATCTATCTGTTCATAATTTTCCACAACCACTACCGGTTTGTGTTTCAATGTCATTGGAATATCCATATCTATGCTCCTGACGCCCAATCTAACATAACCCGACATTTATGTAAATTAGTAATTTAGTAAAATAGTAAATTTGTAAAAATTCAAAACATGATAAAATACCGTGACACTGCTGCCACGGTACTCTTCGGAGTCTTGTGCGACCCTAGGTTTCGTCGGTATCCGGAAGATCCTTTTTCCTGCGTTGGCGCACCGAATCGGTCAACAGGAACTCGATCTGACCATTGATCGACCTGAAATCGTCTTGTGCCCAAGAGGCAAGCTCCTCCCAAAGGGAACTGGAAAGCCTGAGGAGAATCTGTTTTTTGTCTTTGTCTTTTTGTTCCATCAATGTGTAATCAATCTAATATATCGAGCCACTATTTACAATCGGTTGCGCATCCCTGTTGCCACAGAGCACGACCAACAGATTGCTGACCATAGCAGCCTTGCGTTCCTCGTCAAGGTTCACCACATTGTTCGCACTCAACTGGGCCAATGCCATTTCTACCATACCCACCGCACCTTCAACAATCATCTGTCTGGCTGCGATGATCGCGGATGCCTGTTGACGTTGCAACATGGCGGCGGCAATTTCGGGAGCGTAGGATAGGTGGGTGATGCGGGCCTCAAGGATTTCGATTCCAGCGATATCGGCTTTGCCTTGGATCTCGGTTTTCAACCGGTCCGCCACTTCCTGACTGCTACCGCGCAATGATTTCTCGCCTTCCGCATCGCTCGCATCATAGGGAAACAACCTGACTATGTTCCTCAGGGCGCTATCGCATTGTATCGAAAGGTATTCGACATAATTGTCGACATTGAATGCCGCTTTGGCTGTATTCACCACTTTCCAGATCACGACGATCCCGATGATGATCGGATTGCCCAACGCATCGTTCACCTTCTGTTTCTCATTGTTGAGCGTCATGGCTTTCAAGGACATCTTCCTGTTTGGGATCGTTATGTTCACGGCACCATACTTGGCCAATGCAGCGGACTTCTCCTGAGCGGCCGTCGGGGTCTGTTCAGATTTTGAGGATGGGTTCACGGCAGTGACAAACGGGTTCACATAGTAGAAGCCTTCTCCACGCAAGGTACCGTAGTAACGTCCGAACAACGTCAGTACCAACGCCTCGTTTGGCTTCAACACTTTCAAACCGATGAACAACACCGGGCCGATGATACAGGAATACGTGATGCCGACCACCATGAATGTTATCCGCAGTGCACTTGTCCAGCCATAGCCGACCGGAGTGATGGAAAGGATGAACAGCGCAACCGCCACCAGGATCAACACGATGTTGGCAAGCAGAACGGCCATACCATTCATACTAGGAGCCTGATGCTCTTCCAACTGGAATCGGGCACCTTTACCCAATTGCGAATTTTCCATAGAATTTCTCCTTGCTATCAATATGATATCAAATAGATAGTATGCAACCGATGCAAATATGTCAATCACCATTGCAACCGGTTGAGAACGAATTTTTGAGCATCGAAGGAAAAGGCACAAAGGGAAACGGGTATGGGGAAGTGGACGTCGCCACAAGCAATTGTAAAGACGCAATTATTTTCCTTGATTTGTATACAATAGTGTATATAATAATGTGTAGTAACGAACATACCAAATATTCGGAGGCAATCCAGCATGAAAAGGGTGGTGGTACGGAAGGATGTGTATGTCGACTCTGTGTTCCTCATGCTCATGAGCAAGGATATACAAGCCAGAGCCGAAGTCGAGACAGCGACCGTCGCCATGGGCACACCCATGAATGTCCAACTCCTCATCGACCAGGGGTTCCCAAAAACTGAAGTAGCTGTTGCCAAACCCACCGATCTACTCGTTGCGCTCGATTGCCCGAATGAAAAGGATCTCGATGAAATCGAATCCTTTGCTTTCACTTTGCTCGAGAACAAGCATCATCCGGAATCTTCTGGGGAAGCCGCCATACAACCCAAGACTATCGGCAACGCGTGCAAGGACCATGAAGACAGCAATATCGCCATCATCTCCTTGCCCGGAATCTATGCCGCCTCCGAAGCGAAGAAGGCCTTGCAACACAATCTCCATGTCATGTTGTTCTCCGACAACGTTTCCCTTGAGGACGAGATCGCGTTGAAGCGGCTCGCATGGGACAAGGGGCTGCTCATGATGGGCCCGGATTGTGGAACGGCAATGATCGCAGGCAAACCGCTCTGCTTCGCCAATGTTGTCAAAAAGGGTGGAGTTGGCATAGTAGCCGCCTCGGGGACGGGATTGCAGGAAGTCGCATGCCTGCTCGACCGCTTCGGTGCTGGAGTAAGCCATGCCATCGGTACCGGAGGGCGTGATTTGAAGAACCCTGCTGTCGGTGGATTGACCATGCGGATGGGAATTTCCGCGATGGGTGCGGACGAAGGGACCGCGGTGATCGCAATCGTTTCCAAACCTCCGGCCAAGGAAGTGGTGGACGATGTATTGGAAACCCTAAGAAAGACGGGAAAGCCCGCGGTGGTACATTTTATCGGTGCACATGAGGAAGATTTTTCCTTGGGGCCGAATATCCAATGGGCACATGATCTGGAGGAGACGGCACGGATCGCCGCCACGTTGGCCGGCAGTCCGGTCCCACCGAGGGAGTACCACGACCGGTGGCCGTTCGATGTCGACCATGAGACGATCGATGCATTGGTCTCCCGGGAACTGGAGGGGATGCAAAGCGATCAGGTATATGTCCGTGGGTACTATACCGGCGGTACGCTGGCCGATGAAACCTGGTTGGCGCTGCATGGCCCGACAGGTGGTGTCTGGTCGAACAACCACACCGATGCAGCCTTTGTCCCGAAAGATCCGCACACATCTGTGGCACACACCATCGTCGACTTGGGTGACGATGTGTTCACGGTGGGTCGTCCACACCCCATGATAGATCCGAGCACACGCACGGAACGTATCGAGGCCGAGATCGCGGATGGAACCATTGCTGTCATGCTGGTCGATTGTGTGCTCGGGTACGGTTCGCACGAGAATCCCGCTGGAGCGATGGTACCATCGTTGGTCAAGGCCAAGGAGGAGGCTCGGAAACGTGGCGGGT
>PGXU01000124.1 GCA_002839335.1 Spirochaetae bacterium HGW-Spirochaetae-4 | reverse complement strand
CCACTTCCCATGTGCGGATGAAATCGATCTGATCATCATCCATGAACCGCGGGCCGCCAAAACTCTCGGTGAAGGCGGATACCTTGACCGTATCCAGGAACAGTACCAATGCAGCCTCACTGACTGCGAAGGCCGCTGTCTTCTGCACGGCAATGATCTTGGCGGGAACACCATGCATCTGTTCGAACGTTCGCATGGCCGAGACCATCGCCTGGACAGGCTCGTCCTGCCCGAAGACGGTCTCATCGATCCACAGTGGTTTGAACCCGCTGTAGACGATATGGTCCGGTGTGTATGCGGAAGAGATTGAGCTGAAGGATTCCGGATCGGTCAAACGGTTCGCGACCTCCCGGTTCGCAATGACCGGGTACGTCTTCGGACTTCCATAGTGCAGTTGCATGGCTTGCTGGACCATGTCCACCCGTTGTGCATCAACCTTCACCTCGCTGAACACCGGCTTGCGGACGATCGCATGGTTGAGCGTTTCCATGATCGTGGTGTAGAGCGCATCGATCTCCCCGATCGTATCGGATGCGACGAACACCCCATGGTTCTGCAGGAAGATCGTGGTGGCCTGATTGGCATGGGACTTCACATATTCCTGTTGGGCGTCGCGCACGGTCTTGGCAAGGATATACCCCGGATTGACCAATGGGATCCAAATGGCATCGGGAAACAGCTTCTGGGCCCATTCCTTTCCACTTTGACCACAGGTAAGCCCGTTGACCATGGCTGGATGCAAATGGACGACATAGGTGAACGGGATAATTCCGTGCAACAGTGCCTCGACGCTGGGACGACCTGTCTGGCCCTCGCTGCGTGCGCCCATAAGATCGGCGAGTACTTCCTCTTCACGCTTTACAGTATCGGCAGGGTATGTCTTTTCCCAAATCGCCATGAGCCGGGGCATCGACATGGCAACGAATCCGTCTTCGGCAATCGTTCCCAATGCATGGCCCGAGGCTTTGACATACATGACATCGTCAATCTTGTACGAGGTGTTGCCACCGCCAAGCAGCACATATCGTGCGTCGGTACCATATCTGCGTGAGACTTCCAGTAAAGCTCCAATTTCGTGTTGTGCCATTATGCGCGCTCCTTGAGGGTCTTTTGTTCGTATGCAGCGACCGAATCGATGATCGCCAGGTCGTCCGGGGCAGAGAATTTTTCACAATACCGGTTCCATACCGCACCGAAGGGCATGGTGTGCAAGGCCTCCAACAGCCCCATCTTGGCATACCCGCTGCCCGACTCTTCGAGCTCGACCAGCTTTTGTTGCGGTTCCAGCAGTGCGAAAAGCAGGGCTTTGCGCATGGAACGGGCACCGGTGGACCATGCCCCGACCCGGTTTATCGATGCATCGAAGTAATCGAGGCCGATATGTACCTGTTCCAGTTTTCCGCTTCGTACCAATTCCTCGGCGACATTGCGGACCCTGTCGGTGAAAAGCACCACGTGGTCGCTGTCCCAATGGAGTGACCGGCTCACATGCAGCAACACCTCGTCCTGGAAGAGCAGGATCGAAGACAGCTTGTCGGAGATATCCTCCTCGGTGTGGAAATGTCCCATGTCGATGCAGAGCATCTTGTTGTTGCGGGCGGCATAGTTCATGTAGAACTCATGGCTGCCCACTACGAATGCCTCGCTGCCGATACCGAACAACTTGGTTTCGATGGCGTCACGCATATGGTCCGCCGAATAGGGGGTACTGAAGATCTCGTCGAGCGAATCCTTGAGTATCTGCCGGTATCCGATCTTGTCCACAGTCAGGTCCTTCGCTCCGTCGGGAATCCATGTGTTGAGGATACACGGCGAGCCGAGTTGCTCGCCGATCCATGCGGAAATCGCCCTGCACCGCTTGGCATGTTCGATCCAGAAGCGTCGGATGGCAGGGTCCTTGCTCGCCAAGGTATAGCCGGAATCGGCCAAGGGGTGGCTGAAGAAGGTTCCGTTGAAATCAATGCCAATTCCGAGTTTCCTGGCCCATTCGACCCAACCGGCGAAATGTTTCGCTTCTATCATGTCACGGTCGACGAATTCTCCACCGAATTCCCCGTAGCTGGCATGAAGGTTCAACCGGTGGGGGCCGGGAACCAGGGAGAACACCTTCTCCAGATCGCTGCGGAGCTCTTCGATCGAACGGGCCTTTCCCGGGTGGTTTCCTGTCGCTTGGATACCGCCACCAGACAGGGTTGCGCCGGGACGTTCGAAACCACCGACATCGTCACCTTGCCAACAATGGATGGAGACGGGAATGGCTGCGAGTCGGTCGATGACCGCATCCGTATCTATTCCGAGCAGTGCGTAGGCCTCTCGTGCCGTATCGTATGATTTCGTATCCATGTGTTCCTCCCAGTGGATCATCACCTGTACTCATGCTACCCCTGTTTTCGCAATCCCGCCTTGACAAATCGGCCAACTTTTAGCATTATTTTATCATCATGAATCTCAAATTGCTCGCATCGGATTATTTTTACGACCCATCGTTCAAAATGAAAGTCATCGAACGGGACCCCGAACTGCCCTACCCGTTGCATAGCCACGACTTCTTCGAACTGGTGGTGATCGTTTCCGGCAAAGGGACGCATTTCACCGAATCGAACTCCTTTCCCCTGGTTCCGGGAAATGTGTTTGTCATCACCCCGGGGCTGGAACACGGATATCGGGACGTCCAGGACCTGCACCTCTACAATATCCTGTTCGACAACAAGTTGTTCGAGGAATCGTTCTACGATCTACGCAACATGCCCGGTTACCATGCCCTGCTCAGGATAGAACCCAATTATCGCAACGACACGGGAATCTCGACGCTCATGCAACTTACTCCCGCGCAACTGGCCGAGATCTTGCCGCTGTTGGAACACATGCAGTTGGAAGCCGATTCCATAGAAACCGATATAGGGTCGCAGAGCCAAGCATTCGCCTATCTGATCCATCTGCTGGTGCTGCTCTTCAGGATCTATGCGGAACATCCACGCAAGGACAACCAGACCATCATGCGTATCGCCGACGCCCTCAGTTACCTGGAGGCACATACCGACCGTCCGGTGAATACCAAGGAACTGATGGAATTGACAAACATGTCCGCCAGTACGCTCAACCGGCATTTCCAGAATGCCACCGGCCTTTCCCCCGTCGAATTCCATATCCAGCGGCGGATCGAGCAGGCTTGCCGCCTGATACGGGCCAGCGACCTGACCATGGGAGACATTTCGGAAGCGACCGGTTTCAACGATGCCAACTACTTCAGCCGCCAATTCAGGAAAGTCATGGGCATGAGCCCCCGCCAGTACCGCAACAACCGTACCTTCTGGTACCGATGACGATTTACTTGACATGACCGGTGTCGACCGATATCGTCCAATAGGTATATGGGAGGGACGCTATGGCTGAACAGGACCGATTGGAAGCCTTCATACAGGGTGATCGTTTCACCGAATTGTTGCCCAGACTCTATGGCGACGGTTTCGACGCACAAAAACAGGCTTCCCGCTTCATGAGACT
>PGXU01000058.1 GCA_002839335.1 Spirochaetae bacterium HGW-Spirochaetae-4 | reverse complement strand
GGTCTCCCGAAAACAATTGTATCAGGCGGGATATGGGTCCATCCGCTTCGAACAGGCGCCTCCATAGGATTCCTATGACAATGGTGGAGAGAAAATGGGGAAGGAATACCGCGGTCTGGAAAAAATTCGAAGCTTTCACCATCTTTCGATAGAGGATATAGGCCAGGATGAATCCGATCGGAATTTGACCGAACACGGAGACACCGACGACGATGAGGTTGTTCTTCAATGCATGCCAGAAATTCGGATCGGAGACCATGGTCTTGTATTGCAACAATCCGACAAAATTCCACTGTCCGCCCCTATTCGGATTGAAATCCGAGAAACTGAGCATGACCGAATAGACGATCGGATAGGCAATGATGAACAGATAGATTATCAAAGCGGGGGCAACCAATGCCAGAAATGCCGGTAACGCCATTGCATTTCGCTTTTTCACAGACCCTCTCCTTCTCAACTTCACGTGGTGTGGGGGAACGGTGTTCCCCCACATTCCACTTGTGGTTCGATTCTATTATCGTTTGACCAAGGATTCAACCTGGGCTGCGATCTGCTGGGGAGTCGCCTGACCACTGACAATCTTCTGCATGCCGGTGTTGAGCGCTTCGTTCGCATCTCCGCTCAGATACGCGTCGATGACATCGGTCACCGGGGCCTTCTGGGCCAAAGCGACCTTTTGCTTGACGATGGCGGGAAGGTCCGCAGGAACCTGGTAGCCTTTCAAGATCGGTGCGACGATCGCTCCGTCACGAAGTCTCTGGGTTGTTTCAGGTTCGCTATAGAAATACTGGATGAACTTGAGGGCTGCATCGCGGACCGCTGGATCCGATGCACCGCTTTTCGTCAAACCGTAGCCGACCTGGATAGCCGCAGCGACAGAACCTTCATTCCCCGGTTTCTCACCAGGAAGTGTCGGCCACGCGAGCATGGCGGTATTGTTCGCCACTTCAGGATTCTCGATACCACCGGCGACCCATTGGCCCTGCACCATGAAGAGTGCCTTGCCATTGGAATAGTTGGAGACGTTGGCGCCGTAGTCGATCAGAACCGACTTGGACGAGATGACTCCATCCTTCACCATTTTCTCGAGGAACGCCAACGAATCGACGAAAGCCTTGTCGGTGAACTTGTACTGTCCGGCGACCGCCTTGGATACCCACTGCGGATCTCCCGAGATACGTGCGATTATCGTGGACATGAGGCAGGAACCCCAAGCCCAACCGTCCGCACCATCGATACCAACGACTTCGATACCTGCTTTGCGGGCCACCGGTACCATTGCGACCAGGTCCGCATAGGTTTTCGGTGCGCTCAAACCGAGCGACTGCATCAATTTCTCGTTCATGAACAATACGGTTGTGATGTTGCTGGTCCCAAGCGGAATCTCGAAGACTTCACCATTTGGTCCCATGGGAGGAACCAACGACGCGTCATAATAGTTCCAGTCGATGACATCACGATGGTCGAACTGCTGTCCGGCTTCTTTCCAAGGAGCACCCCAACGGGCATCGGCTCCCATGTAAGCCAAATCGGGGATATCGCCGGCAGCTAGACGAGCCACGACCTTCTGGTGGTAGGCTTCATCGTACAGCATCTCGTAGTCGATATCGATATCCGGATTCGCTTTCTCGAATGTGTCGACAATCCGTACCCAGTTCACACCTTCCTGGTTGGAATTGTCCCCATACGCCATAGCCTTCACCACGACCTTGCCGGTACCAGCTCCAGTTTCCCGGGCACCTTGTGCGGTGATGTTGGCAACCAAGAGCACGAGCATTGCCAATGCTACCACGGCAATCCTCACCTTCGAATTTTTCATAGCCCCTCCTATTTTCTCTCCTTCGAGAGTTTGTGATTTCATAACCCGACTGTATGGGAGCACGTGTTCAGAACACCATCAGGTTGCTTCGCAAATTTATCGTATGGTTGCGGCCTTCCATGACCTCCATATCACCGAACAGCGTATTCAGGACCATTCCCGCCGCTCCATATGCCACTGCCCGTTCACCGAAGGATGAATACCAGATGTGCTGTTTGACGTCGTATGGATAGGGATAAGGCCAGTTCTTGATGATTTCCTCTTCCAAAATATCTTTGGTATGGTCCCCGAGTTCCTCGAAAGCTCCACCGAGGATAATATGACTGAGGTTCAAGGTGTTCACTATCAATCCGACATTTGCAAACAATTCCCGCAGGAACCGTTCCATGACAGTCGCATCTTCCAATACCTTTAGATGGTCATCTTCGGTCAACGACAACTGGCCAACCGATTCCTTTGTTCTGAACAAGCTTCGGAACTCACCCGCAGAATATTGGTGCCCATAGTGCACATTCCCGTTTATCACCAGTCCGATACCAATACTTATGCGGTTGCAAACAGCATCCTTCGAAGGATCGAAGTCCCTGAATTCGAGTAGAAGGAAAATAAAATCACGCAATTCCTTTCGCCTATGGAATGCGAGTTCTCCCCATACGCATGCGTTGGCATCGTTGTCGACAAAAACCGGAATGTCGAACTGTTGGGCGACTTCCTCATGGAAATCGAAGTCCCTGGTGATGCCCAAGGGTTCGGAATATTTGATTATTCCTTCCTGAGCGTTCACCACTCCGGAGATTCCCACACCGATTCCCAGCAGATGGATCTTCGAGGCTTCGAGTTCATAGACCAGGGATTGCAAGGTGGCGACAAGTATGGTTGCAAGTGATTCTCCGTGCGTTTCGAATCTTCCTATCCTATTGGATTGGACCTCTCCCTCCATATCGACAAGCACCGCAGTGTAGGAACCGGGCCGGAACTCGACACCCAAGACACAACCGTAGGTTTTGTTCAACTTGATGATCACCGGTTTCCGGCCACCTTGCGGACCGGAACTGCCTTCCGCGGTCTCGATGATCACGCCCTTCTCGATCAAGTCGTTCACAGCGAGGGAAATCGTCGACTTGTCCAACCCGAGGTTTCGGGCAATCTCTACCCGGCTGGTTTCCCGTTGGAGCCAGATTTCCCGCATGATCCGAGAGTTGTTGATGAACTTGGTACGCTTCACGTGCCTCTCTCCTGTTAGTTGATTTTTCTACCAACCAACAGTATTCTCACATTGCCCCAAGCATCTGTCAAGAACAATTTGGTGAATCCCCGAAAAAAATACCCGAGCGAACTCGGGTTTGGTGACATTCCGGGAACCTCCGGATAGGTGTCAGAGCAAGGAAAGCAGTATTGAGACCACCTGTTCGGCCGGTATGGCTACAGGACTGTTGCGTTTCGCTTCCTTGGAACCGATGGAGCGCAATTCATCCTCCAAGAATCCGAACGTTCCCAACCTCGGGAAATCGGCTATACGGGAAATGTACTCCACATGGGAAAGCACTCCTTCCATTCCTTTCTTACCCCACACTACCGCAATCTGTTCCATCTTTGTCTTGAAGACCGCGGGCTCCCCGGACTGCGCATGGGCTTCGACCATCGCCCGATTGATCGGAGCGATCAGCGAACCGCAAATGACTCCATGTGACGCCGCATGCAATCCACCCAGCGGACCTGCCAATCCGTGCACGTATCCCAAACCGGCGTTTGCGATCGCCATGCCGGATATATAGGCCGCATATGCCATATCACTGCGCAACGATGGATCCGAAGGTTCCGATTCCAACAACCGTGGCAAGGCATTGCCGATCCTTCCGATCGCATCCAATGCGAGTGCGTCGATGAATGGATTTGCTTTGGTAGAGGTGTATGCTTCCATCAGTTGCGTCAATGCGTCCAGTCCGGAAGCGGCTGTCACTTCTCGGGGAAGTCCCT
Organism: Spirochaetae bacterium HGW-Spirochaetae-4; assembly: GCA_002839335.1. Taxonomy (GTDB): domain Bacteria; phylum Spirochaetota; class Spirochaetia; order Sphaerochaetales; family Sphaerochaetaceae; genus UBA8525. Next base: position 16,994 of record PGXU01000058.1, on the reverse strand, counting down.
TGGCCAACAGCGGGTCGATAATCACCAGGTCGGGAATATAGGCGTCATGCCGAAGCGATTTCTTGAAACCTTGTGGACCGATATCGGCGACCACGGCATTCTTGGTAGCCTCGCTTCCGGTTCCTGCCGTAGTGGGAATCGCAATCAATCCAAGCCGCTCGGCAGGAGGAAACAAGTCGCCCACTCCCTCGAGATACCGTTTTACCGAAACGGTATCTTGCCGTCTGGCCAGTTGCAGCGCCATGACAGCGACGGCCTTCGCGGAATCCAACGCACTACCGCCACCGATTCCCACAACCACATCGCAACCGGCATCGGCGACCACCCTGGAAACCCCGTCGATTGAAGCGACAGTCGGCTCTCCCGAAATCGGAATGACCGATACGCCGATTCCCCGTTCCCGAAGTGCTTCCACACCGAGTGCGAACCGTTCGGTCAATGAGAACGTCCTACTCGACAACAACGCCGCATGGGTAAACCCACGCAGCGCCACTTGATTGTCCAATTCGGTGAATGTGCCGTCGCCAAAGAGAAGATTCCCCGTGGCGGCAATGGCAAAGCGATCGATCATGGAGAACTACCTTTTCCCCAACGTCCTTGGTACATGGATGACATGTTCCTCAGGGTTTTCGTTCTGCCTGAAAAGAATCGCCACATGGCCGACTACACCCACTACTTCCGCACCAACGGAAGCGGCAAGCGTTTCGGCAATGGGTCGGACTTCATCAAGAAAATCCTGGAAACGGACCTTCACCAACTCATGGCTGGTCAAAGCCTCGTCAAGAGCCTTTTCCACCCTTTCGTCACCCCCCTGTTTGCCGACCATGACAACAGGTTTCATATTGTGGGCCCGTTTCCGTAAAAAATTCCGTATTGCACTATTCATACTTCTGATTCTAGCGATCCTTGTAGACTTCGGCAACTACATGACGCTTGATCTTCTTCGTACTTGTCATTTCAAGCGGTTCATCGGCGACTGTCAATTTGGAAATCCGCTTATAGGGGAGCATTTCCTTGTTCACCTTGTCGACGATCTCCTGCATCTGGGCTCGGACAGCCTCGGCGCGGGCCTTCACATCGGCGTGTTGCTTGGCCATTTCCTCCATATACTTGTCTGCAGGATGGATAATCGCCCAGATACCCTCCGACTTGTTCTTCTTGTCGACAAGATACCCCATGATGCAGATCTGGTCGATCTGATCGTACAACTGGAACAGGTCCTCTATCTCTTCCGGGAACACATTCTTTCCACCTTCGGTGACAATCAGCGATTTCTTCCGTCCTGTGAGATAGACATAGTTGTTCGCATCGATATATCCGGCATCACCGGTCCTGAGCCAGCCATCCTTGTCCAAGACTTCGTCCGTAGCTTCCTGGTTCTTGTAGTACCCCTGCATGACCATGGGTCCCTTCACCATAATTTCCCCGATTCCCCTGGCGTCGGCATCGAGAATCTTCATTTCAGTTCTTGGAAGAATCTTGCCGACGGAAGTCTCGATGTATGCGTAGACAGGGTTGAGGGTGATGATCGGACTGGTCTCGGTCAGCCCATACCCCTGTACAAAATCAATTCCCAATTGGTTGAACAGCTTGAAGGTGGATGACGGGAGCGGTCCACCACCACTGATACAGATCCTGATCTTGTCCATCGAGAGCTTGGCGAGGATACCGTTGAACATCTTGTGGCCGGGGTTCACCTTGAACACCTTCTTGATCAGCCCGCTGATGCTCATGAGGAAACGGACAAGGCCGTACACGACGATACCCTTCTCCTTGATACCATTCATGAGTCCCTTGAGCATCTTGTTGAAGAGCATGGGGACCGCAAGGAACATGGTCACATTGCCTTTCTTCAACTCCTTCAGTATCTGGGTCACAATCAGCTTCTTGCCGAACACTATCTCGGCGCCTACGGACATGGCTTCGATAAATACCGCCAACATCGTATACGAGTGGTGTATCGGTAGCAGGGCATAGAATACATCGGTCGGATAGAGTGTCATGTGTGCCTGGGCAAGATAGCAGTCGGCCACCAGATTCGAATGGGTAAGCATGACTCCCTTCGGATTGCCGGTCGTACCGCTGGTGAACAGGATAGCCGCAAGATCGGTCTCCTTGGCTTCAACCCGCTTCTGCTTCTTCGAAGCCTTCTTGTCGAAAATATAATCGGCATGCCCGGTTTCCAAGGAAATCTTCTGCTCCAATCCCACTTTTCCCTTCGCATCGATATCGTCTATCCGCTCGGCATCGATGAACAGATGCTTTACACCCGCGAAAGTCATGAGAAAATCAATCTCCTTGTCCGTCAACTGGTAATCGAGAGGCACCACCGTTGCTCCGGTGTAGAGGGTCGCCAGATAGGCAACCGCCCATTCGGGACTGTTCTTTCCACTTACCGCAACTTTCGATTCGGGACCGACTCCGAGTCCGACCAGATAATCGGCAACCTGCAACACCTTCTCCCGAGCCTGGGTGTAGGTCAATGTCAGTTCAGAGGGAGCGAATGCAGTGAAACAACGGTTGTCCGGATACCGTTTGCACGTGATCTCGAACATCTGCGGAACCGTCGGCCATTCACCTTTGAACACGGTGCCCTTGAACTCCGCTAAAAAATCCCAAGGATTCCCTTTTTTTCCAGATTCCGCCATATGTTTTCCTCCATTGAATTGGCTGTATTTTTACCTACACACAGTACTTCACCCTTATAATAAGGCGTCGGTTGGGGAAAAACAAGCCTCCAATCGACAAATTGTCGCTATTCGTCAATGTGTAAGATTAGTTGACGAAGACAAAGGCGCTGTTCCGATTGGTTTCCAGTGAAGCTCCCATCGGCCAATTATTGACCAAAGGAGGCCCCTGTACTACAGTGACCGCATGCAATTTTCAGAGTTCGACCAGTTCTGTTCCTATATGGAATCATTCACCAATCTCGAAAAGAAGAACAATGGGTACACGGTCAGGTTGTATCGTCTCGACCGGATGCGTGCGTTGTTGGACCATATCGGCAATCCCGAACGCGATTTCAAGGCAATCCATGTCGCGGGATCAAAAGGCAAAGGTTCCACAGCGAGTTTCCTCGCAAAGGGACTGACGGCCCTCGGATTGAAGACAGGACTCTACACATCGCCCCATCTCAGCAATTACCGTGAACGGTTCACGCTTGCCGGCACATTCTTCGATGACACCGAGCTTGTCACGGCAGCCAATATGTTGGTGCGAAGACTTGAGGGTTTCCATTTCGAGGACGAATGGGGAACAGCCGAGCCAACGGCGTTCGAGCTCTACACATCGTTCGCGTTCCTGCTCTTCTCGCACACGAAATGCCAATGGGCCATTATAGAAACGGGGTTGGGTGGACGGTTGGATGCTACCAATACGATTACACCGGTCGCCTCGGTCATCACTCCCATCGAGTTGGAACATACCGCCATACTCGGCAATTCCATACCTCTTATCGCTGGTGAGAAGGCCAAGATCATCAAAGCAGGTGTCCCGGTGTTCATCTCCCGTCAGCGCGAGGATGCGCGAAAGGTATTCGTCGAAGAGGCAAGTGTGCAACAGTCGCGGCTGTATGACCTGCAAGTCGAGGTGGAGGCGTTGGTTACCCAAACGGAATCGGACGGGCAACATGTGGCCATCACGTGGAAGGATGGAGCAGTCACCCGCCTGCTGCTTGCCATGCGGGGCGAGGTGCAGGCCGAGAACTGTGCCCTCGCGCTCCTGGTACTGAAAACCTTGGGTGTCTATCGGCAAACCGTTACCGAGGAAGCCCTGCAAACCGCAAAACTGCCGGGGAGAATGGAATTGATTTCCACTGCCCCACCCATAATCATCGATGGGGCCCATACGGTCGAGAGCTTGCGCCACCTGCTGAATTCATTCACACAGTTGTACGGGACGACCGGGAATACGGTTATCTACGGTGTGCTGGAGGACAAGGACCATATCCATATGACCAGACTGTTGCTCCCGCTGTTCGAACGTATCATCGTGGCACGCCCGGGCACATTCAAGAAAAGCAATCCGGAAGCCCTGTTCCTGTTGTTGCAGGAGGAGATCAAGGAAATGCGAAACCCTCCCCGCCTCTTTTTGGAAAAGGATCCCGACAAGGCTCTCGAACTGGCCATGGAAACGACTGAAGATCCACATGCCATACTGTGTACCGGCTCGTTTTATCTCGGTGGCGACATTGTGGCGGCCTACAGGAAAGTGGAGGAAATGGCATCCAAGGAGCTGGAGGTGGTAGCATGCCCCTGAACTGGCGGGAAATTGCCCTCATTGTCTCGGAATTGCCTTTGGAAGGAAGCATGATCCAACGGGTACATCAAATCGGTTTCCATGCGCTGGTATTTGAAATGCATCACCCGCAGACAGGCTCCTGGGAACTGTACACCGAAGTCGGCACCCCCTCGGCAAGGATCCACCGGCTCGGCGGACCCTCGCGGCAATCGCGAAAACGCAAGACAGCGAAACTCCAACGGTTCATCCAATTTATCCGTGCAAATGTGGAGGGTGCCAGGATAGTCGAGGTCCTCCAGCCTTCCCGGGACCGCCTATTGGTTTGGAAATTGGCCTACAGGGGCGACATCCTACACCTGGTGTTGCGGTTCTACAGCGGACCGGGTGCGAATATAATCATCTGCGACGAACAGATGGCCATACGTGAATTGCTGTATCGACGTCCAGGACGCCACGAGACTGCGGGGAATGTTTTTGAACTGCCCGCATCGGTTGAAGTCGAGGACGATGGTCGGTTTCCCGTCAGGGACTATCCCGAGGGAACCACCTTCAATGCGTTCATCGAAGCGACCTATCGGGAAAATCCGGAATCGGAACCCCAGGATATGTTGGCGCAGGTGATGCTCAAACGCGACGAGGCGATCGCCGCCCTGGATGCCGAGATTTCCCAAGCTGCCTACCGGGTCGAGAAATCCTCCGGGTTCGATGCGTATCGGATAAGCGGAGACCTCTTGGCAAGTGCGATGCATCTCATACGGCCACGGACCGAGTGGGTCGAGGTGCCCGATTATACGAACTCTGAAGGTGGTACAGCCACCATCGCCATCGATCCGACCCTATCGCCTAGCGAGAATGTCGAAGCCTATTATCGGAAGTATCGGAAAGGCAAGGCGACCTGGGACCATGCACTCGAGGAATTGAAGCTGGTCGAATCGAGGTTGGCGAACACCCGCCTACGGTTCGAGCAGTTGCTCTCCCCCACGGGAGACGACAACCAAGTCGACCTGAAGGCACTCGAATCGTTCTTGAATCCAAAGACCGAACCTGTTTCGGCCAAGCCGGACCCCTACCGGAATGCCCCCGGGCTACGTTTCATCTCTGGCGCATTCACCATCCTTGTCGGCAGGAATGCCAAGGAGAACGAGGAATTGCTGCGTCGATGGGCTCGGGGAAACGATTGGTGGATGCACACACGCGATGTCCCGGGAGGGTATGTGTTCATCAAGTCCATCGCTGGAAAGACCATCCCACTCGAAACCCTCCTGGATGCCGGAAATCTTGCGGTACTCTATTCCAAGGCCAAGGATGCCGGCAAAGCCGACCTCTATTATACGCAGGTGAAGTTCCTCAAGCGCCCCAAAGGGGGAAAAGCCGGGCTGGTGCTTCCGACACAGGAAAAGAATCTGACCGTCCAGCTGGACGAACCGAGAGTCAAACGGTTATTCTCTACTGAGAACGAATTGTAATCCGATCGATAGGAGCAGCTGCATGGATGGCATCAGGATTTCCCAAAGTACATTCAATGGCGAGAAAGCAACTGCCATCTGCATAGGAGAAGCCTCTGGGGAATTGCCCCGCCACCTGCTGACCGGTGGAAAAGCTTGTGGGTATATCGTTCGTGGCGAGGTTGTGGAATCCTGGTTCTACCACTCGATAAGCGATCGGGACGGAATGCGGTATATCATTGCTCCAAGTCTCGATTTGCTTACCTTCACCGAATTGTCCGACAACCTCAGGCCCAACGCCTTGGAGCGGTTGCGGGAACTCGCCTTGGCGCTCCAGAAGGTACCCCCGGGGTTTTTGAATCCGACAAAAGGTTTCCTGGAGACGTGGCGGATCTTTTTTATCCGAGAAGGTGGTGTGCTGCTGTTTCCCGAGAAACTGTCCCAACTGATGCTCTATTCCATGGGCGAAGAGGACCGGTTCACCCATTTCAACCGATATCTGAAACCCGATGTGGAGCATCCGTTCGGACTTTGCCACCAATTCACGCAGTTCCTCTATGGTGCCGCAACCGGATTCGCCCCCTATGAGGATCCTTTCGTGCGGGAAGACCGGTGGCATCACATGCCGCTTGCGCTGGGATTCACCTCGCTTCCCACAGGGTTCGCGCAATGGATCGACCGGGTGCTGTCCATGCCGCCGAATGTTCAGCGGGAAAGCGTCTCACCAGCCTATAGTGCCGAGGCCAACCTTGCCTGGTGGCTTGACCAGACGGCCAACTTCACATGGACGTGTGGGAATGCCCTGGAACCTCTCGACAGGTTGGAGAATCTTTCAGCTGCTGTTGGAACCTTCCGTTCGGGGCAGAAGAAACGTGCGCAACGTAGGATATTCTGGCGAAAGCGTGGCGCTCTGGTCGTTACCATAGCCTTCGTTGCGGCCATCGTCCTCGGTATGCTCGGGAACATGGTCTATCTGGGCCTGCAACCCCCATATACTGCAGGAATGTCTGCTTCTGGGGTTATCGGTGAATTCTTCGAATCCCAAAACGCCCTGGATGTACAAAAAATGGGAGAGAGCCTGAAAAGAGGTGTAAGGAATCCCTTCGAATTGGAAGTCTCGGGTCTGTTTGTCAACACACGGGTACGGAAGGCTTACGAAGGCTTCGATTCGGTGGTCCGCGCCGATGAGTGGGTCTTGGCGGGGAGACCGGCGATTCCACAGTCGTCGTTGGTGTATGGGGTAGTGGACTTGCAGATCGAACAGGTGGGACCCGAAACGTACCGTGCGACGTATGTGACAATCGTACCCTCCACCGATGGCGAAATTGTCGATTCACCGATTGCGGTTGTGGACGAAATGAAGCGGATAACCGATTTCACCATGTCCGATGCCAAGGGCTATTGGCTTATCACGGCAATCGAGCCGGTAGCGGTGGACAAATTGGAGACATACACGGTGGAAACGTTCAAACCCGCTGGTCAGTGATCCGCAAGGAACGTGTCGAGCAGGGACGAAAGTGTGGTCGTATCATCGGGGTGGACCCAATGGACATTGGGTAGACTCCTGAAAAAGGTCATCTGGCGCTTCGCGTACATGCGGCTGTTGCGGATTATCAGTTGGGAAATGTCCTCTTTGTCCATGGACGGGTGTTCCTTGGCAATAAAGAATTCCCTGTATCCGATCCCCTGCATTCCCGGCCACTCGGGCATAGCTCCCATGGAAAGCAATGTCGCCATCTCCTGTTCCAACCCCTGACTGAACATGGCCCGTACCCGTTGCACGATCCGATCGTCCAACTCGGCCTTGTCGCGGGTCAACCCGATGATCAACGGCCGCAGGCCATCCCGAGCCTCCGTCGGTATCGAAAAACTGGACAAGGGGAATCCTGAAGTCTCGTAGACCTCAAGCGCCCGCGTTATCCGGTAGCCGTCGGCAGGGTGTATCCTATTGGCCGACACCGGGTCTATCTCCACCAGTTTGCGGTAACACCAATCCAAACCCTGCTCCTTCACTTGCGTAGCGATCCGTTCACGGATTATGGGGTCGCTTTGTGGGGATGCGGGCAGACCGTAGTAGAAATGCTTGAAGTAATAGGCTGTACCACCACATATGACAGGTATCTTGCCCGCCGAGCGAATCGATTCGCATGCCGTATCGGCGAGTTTCACAAACTCACCCACGGAAAACTGTTCCCATGGGTCCCTGATATCAATGAGATGATGTGGAATGTGTTGCATAAGCTCAGCCGAAGGTTTGGCCGAGCCAATATCCAAATACCGGTATATCTGTTTGGAATCGGCATTGACTACTTGGAACCCGTCGGCAAACAACTGCTCGAGCAAAGCAGTCTTGCCAACGCCGGTAGGTCCGAACAGGAAAATCAGGTGATTATTCCTTATCGTCTACAGTGTATTCGATGTCCTCCATCAATACCCGTTCGAGGACTGTGGAAACTACTTTGCGGTTGCTGTCTTCAAACTCCTGGTCCCCATTCGCCGCCATGACGTTCGACAGGCTGATGGCTACACAAGTCATTTCATACACATTGTTCTGTTTATCGACAAGTACATCTATCGGAATGCTCAAAGTGGTTCTCCTTATCACGATATGATAGTAATCGCAACTACACCATAATAAGACATTTCGCTAGCTTTGACTAGTGGTCTGTACCAGCCAGATGGCTGTGTATTTCCCTTATGATCATGCTTGCGACCTGCTCGGGAGACAAATCGTCCGTCTCGATCACCATATCCGCAACGGACGGGTCGGTATTGTCGATACCGTAGATACGCTTGTACCTGGCAGTGTCGTTCTCATCGCGTCTGCGTGTCTCATCCATCCGTTGGGAAAGGGTTCCCCCTTCCCGCTTCTGGATCCTCCTCGCCCGTTCTTCCGTGGTTGCGGTGAGATAGACTTTCAAGTCCGCTTCCTTCAGCACCCAAATCGCCAGCCTCGAGCCCAACACACAGTCGGTCGTCTCCATTGCCATGGAAACCTGACGTGCATCGAGTTCCCTGTCGATCGAATCGTCCTTTTCGGCAAGCCTGCAGAAATCCCAGAACTCGATCCCACGTTCCTTCGCAAGGTTTCGAAAAGTGAAATTGATCAATGGATAGCCCATTTGGCTAGCTACCATAGTACTTATCGTGGTATTTCCGCACCCGCTTTTGCCTGATATAGCAACTCTCATGCACATCTCCGATTATTCAATATTTCGTACTTGCTCCCGAATATTCTCGAGACTGTCCTTCATGGATACGACCTGTTGGTTTATCTCGACCAGAATACTCTTGCTTCCAATGGTATTGATCTCCCGATTCATCTCCTGGGACAAGAAATCCAACCGTTTGCTCACAGGCTCGGTCGATGCGAGCAATTCGGTGAAAGCCTCGATATGGGTCCGAAGACGCACAATCTCCTCATTCACCGAATATTTGGAGAGCAGCATCGCCACTTCCTGGAGAAACCTGTTCTCGTCGTACCCCTTGTTCCCCAACAATTCATCGAACCGGTTGAGCAGGTTCTCCTTGAGTTTCGTCTCCAGCGTCCCCGCATTCGCCTCCACGGCATCCAAACCTTCAGCCAACCGGGCGCCCAACCGCAAGAGGTCTTGGCGTGTCGCCTCACCTTCACGTTCCTTGGAGCTCCGATAATCGACCAAAGCCCTGTCCAACAGTGAAAAGAGTGGCGCTTCGTATTTGGAGACGTCGGTCTCCCGCAATGCGACCAGGACGCCCTCCGCATTCAGATAATCCCCCAGTGTCGGAGCGGCCACCAGTTGGGCCGCTTCGCCGATCTGAGCGAACGCCATCCTATACCGTTCGACCGCGGCCACATCGACATGCAAGGCCAAGTCGGTACTCATCTGCTTGAACCTGATGCCCAACTCCACATGCCCGCGGGAAACGACTTGCTTGATCCTCGCATCGATTTCCTGCTCGAACCGTGAAAGGCTGTTCGGAATCGCATGGTTGATCTCGAGATAGCGGTTGTTGTAGGACTTCACCTCCACACCCATGAGAAAATTGTCGGTCAACTCTTCCGCGTACCCATACCCTGTCATGCTCAACATCATCAACTCCTTCTCACGTCGGCGATCCGTCTCGCCAAACCGCTATTGTTTCCTGCTCCCATCGTAATGCAGACATCCCCGGGGTGCAACAACTTGGCGACATCCGAAACCAAGGACTCTTCGTCGCCAAAGAGCCGACCACCAGCGGCAGCGGCAAGTTCGCCGGCGATGGTATTCCCTTCCTCCGTGTTTCCATCATGCCGTGCCGAAGCGTACACCGGTCGGACAACCAACACATCGGTCTGTCGCAACGCATCTACGAATCCATCGAAAAAGGTTCTGGTGCGGGACACCGTATGGGGAAAGAAGATGGTTACCAGCCGACGTTCGGGATAGGTGGCTCGAAGGCTCGCCAACGATGTGGAAATCTCTGTGGGATGATGCGCATAGTCGTCGACGTACACCACACCAGCCTCATCAAGGATAGTCTCCAAACGTCCTGCGCAACCGGGAAAGGTGGAGGCTTCCCCAAGTAGCGCTGGCAATACGGGATCGGATACCAACGTTTCCATGTCGTCGGGAAGCCCCAGTTCCCGCAGAACCAGGGAGGCCGCGAAAATCGCCGCTCCGACAATATCGAGACAGAGGGGGACCGATGCCAACCTGCTGTGGAAATAGCCATCCAAAGGCATCAAGGAATAGGAGCTTTCCTGTGGACCATCCTCATGTCCACAAATCCTGAACATACTTGACGGATTGGTACCGAAAGTGGTCAACGACAATTCCGGTCGGGTCGTCTGTATCCATCTTGCCAGGTTTCGGGAATACTCGGAATCGATCCCGCACACGACAAAGGCGTCCTGTGGCAAGCCCATGACCAGGCGCTTGAAGGAATCGAGTGTCTGTTGCACATCGGCAAACCAGTCGGGATGATCGTGTTCGATTGTTGTGATCAGGACTCCTTGGAGCCGATATGACAGGAAATGGTCCCGATACTCGCAGGACTCGAGGATTGCGATTTCGTCTCCATTCGGTTTGCGACCGATCGTCTCGCCTTGGATATGGGATCCGTAGATTGGAAAAAACGGCAATCCCGTATTGCGGAGAATCCAGTCGAGACACCCCGTGGTGGTCGTCTTGCCGTGGGTTCCCGCCACACCGAACGTGCGGACAGTGCTGCTGATCTCTGCCAAGAATGCGGGGTAACTGTAGACGGGCAAACCCAAACCGATCGCATGGACCAGCTGTGGACACACGGCGGTATCATAGGCAGCCGAATGGATGACCATATCGGTATCGAGAGGCAACGCCTCGGCCGAAAAGGTTCCGATCCATGCAATGTTCGCCGCAGCGAGAACCGCATCGGTGGAGAACTGCTCCGGGACATCGGACCCTTGGACATGGGCTCCGAATTGCGAAAGCAGGCACGCGAGGGACGCCATTCCGGTGCCCTTTATACCGACAAGGAATATCTCTTTACCCCGCAAACGGGTGAAAAAACCCATGAACCTCTCCGCTGGCTAAAAAAAAGACTGCCTTGGAATGACAGTCTCTTTCAAGCGTGTATATGTTGTTATTTTGCGTGCTTGAGAGCCGCGTTACACTGCTTACAAACCATTGTCTTGGCTCCGTCAAGCGATTGCTCGTACATAACCTTGATCGCAGTCCTTTTACAAACCGGACAATCTCCGCGACCACGTGACTTCTGGTCTCTGATACCGGCTCCTCTATGTGCTTTAGCCATGAACCTCTCCTTGCAAATGAAAATCGATACGGTATGACTATAGTGAGCAAGGAAAAGATTGTCAAGCGTTACATGCCCCAAGTCAATCCGGCGGAAATTGCGACGTCCTCGGTATCCAAGGGAATCTCGACGCCGATATCTATCCCCATATTCCCGATTCGCCCACCTGCCCCGAAGGTCAAACTTCCGGTTCCAGACAATACGAACAGGGCCTGTTCGGCCGGCCTGTGTTCCGAATAGCCGGTTCTCAATGCGGCCCATAAATTGCTGAGGAATTGTACTTTACCTTCAAGACCGAAACGAACAGCCCGTTTGTCGGAATCCCCCAGGTCTGTGACATCGAAGACACCATTGATCACCAACCTGTTCAATTCGTTGTTCTTGTCGAACACGGGTGAAGTCAACGCGAGACCGATAGCCGCGCCGTTGAACACGTCGGAGCCGTCCAATATCAATTCGTTCGTCTCGTAATCCAAGTTGAACAGGGAATTGGTGAGCAACCCGATCGATACCCATTGGTAGGACAACAGCAACCCCACACCGGAGGAGAAGAATTGTCCGTCGGAACTCTTGCGGTCATATCGCTCCAGGTACGTCCTGGTGATATAATCGGCGATTGCGCTGCCTTCGCGGATCACGACGTCCCGTTGGGTCCTGTTGCCTCCCCGAGCGAACAAACCGACCGAGATGTGCTCCCATCCGTACGCCGCGGTCATCTGGATACGCGAATCGTTGTAGGCGGTGAATGCCTTGGAATTCGCTTCGTTCAGATCCAGGGGCTCCTGATCCAATACATTGCCCAATCCCAGGGACAAGGCGACATAGCGGTTGCTGAACAACATCTCGAATGCAGTTGCAGGCCGCTGGATCCATGGTATCGGATCGTTTTCCTCGGGACTCCCGACAATAAGCTCGCCATAACGCGCTCCAATCCTGAACAACGGCTCTTCCCGCCGAAAGAGGGCTGCGGGGTTCCTGTGGAAGGAACCGTTCACATCGGACAACGCGACACCAGCCGAACCCATCGCCAACGAGCGCAAGTCTGAATACCGTGCGATCGTATCGGTATCGTCGGTTGCCCCCAACGAGGGCATTACGAGGCATAGGCCAATGAAAAAGAGTATCGTGTATCGGATCCGGTGCGGTGTACCCAAAGGAGACCTCCTACGATTCATCATACGCTATTGCAAGAAAACAATCCAATCGCTCGCTCACTTTCCGGGCGACAGGAGTCGACAATTCCAAGTTCTTGACCATGTCCGCGACAAGGAGCCCAATGGAGCGGAACCCTTCCTTCCCCTGATTCTCCCGTAGACTCCTCAGCAGCGAAAACAACCGTTTTTCCAATTTCGCCCGCGCCACTCCATCGACAGTCGCGGGGGGAACCAGACAGGTGGAAACGAGGATCCACAGCGTTTGCTCGATTGTGGTGCAAACAGCCGCCTCCAGCGTTTCGACTTGGTCCTGCAATTGCCGCAGACTCTGGCCCAAAAGGATATCGGCTTGGGGCAACCGGTCGAGCACAACGCCGCCGATGAACCGGAACGGCTCCAGATGTTGCGGTTCCTTGAACACCACCGAAGTCAGCGCATCGAGACGCTCCATCCAAGGCAACCGGTCCAAGCCTTCCCCAACAGGGAGATGCAGGGATGCCGGCTTGCCGGTTATGAAGACCTGTTCGATGTTCCGTTTGCCCTCCGAACCCTGACGACCACCTTGGTTCCGTTTCGCAATCGGGATTACCGTGACCGGGTCATGTCTGGCTCGCAACAATTCATGGATCCTGTTTGCATCGACAATTCCCGTACTGGGATAGGTCACCACGATATGGCGTGCATCGATATTCGCGAACAGGTGGATGAATGCCGCATCGGCATGCTTCAACGAACAGTACGGGCTATGGGTACGTTTCCAGTCTGTCCGGATACCCGCCTTGTCCAACAAGTTCCCCGCTTGATCGCGTGCGTCCGAAGGCAAGAAATCGTCCCACATGGTTATCGAGTTGAGCAAATGGTAGGTGCTGCCATATTGGTGCACTGTTGCTGGAGGATCGAGGAAGCAGATATCGGCACGGTATCGTTTCACGAATTCGGAAGCCTCGCACAAATGCATCTCACCCTTCGGAAGGTCGGCATCGGGCAGTACGGGAGCCCGGAGCATGCAGCTGTCGAGAATCCGGGTGCGGACCGCTCCCCCAGGTGTGGAGAATCGCTTGTGGTACGCTGTGAACGATCCGGAGGTATTCGCTTTCCTTGAAGCTTCGTACAGGATGGAGGCGAGGATGACCGCCTTCTCAGTGGCCGAAATTTTCCTGTGGATCCAGCTCTCCTCGATTTCTTCCCTGACCGCATCGAGAAACCGGGCGTTCGCGCCGGTGAAGAACAATCGTTCCTTCTCGCCATCGTACGAAGTGTCGTCCCCAGGAGCGTAATGTCGGCTGAGAAACGCCCTGGAGAGTCCACCTCCGGTCTTGGAGGCGTACAATCCCTGCAGGTTGAGGAGGGACAAGTAGGCATCGATTCCACCCATCTCGACAAACATCGGTAGCAGGTCATCCGAACTCAAGCCGAGATATACACGGTTCATGATATAGGAAAATGGTTCGAGATCGCTGGCGAACACCTCCATACCCATGCTACGGGCCATGCGGGACACGGTTCCGGATCCGCAAAACGGATCGACGAACACCGCAGTACCCCGCTTCGGGACCAACGACGACAGGAGTATACGCAATTGTTCGGCGATGGGACGTTTGCTGCCGATCATCGAGATCAACTGGTCAGTTTCGTAAGTTGGAAATGCGAGTGCCACACCACCGCTCCTTGTCGTATCCTGCCTTGTAAAACTACATGAACATTGGTACCATGCTGATGAAAAGGGTGTCCCCATGAAAAGACTATCAGTGTTATGGACAAAAGACAAGGTTCGTTCTGAATGCAGGTTCCATGGAAATTACGATCCTTTGGTCGCAAATGTATCCTTTTCGTCGAAAACCTGTACCGCAGGATCCATCTTTATCGCTGTCGAGGGGCTGCATGTGGATGGACACTCGTTCATACCCGAGGCAATCGAACGCGGAGCTGTGGTTGTGGTCCATTCGACCCGCTTGGCCCGATACCATGGCGATATCCTCTATATACGGCATCCCAACCCGAGGAGGGTCGCCTCGATGTTCGCCTATGCATTGTCCTTGCCATTGCCACAATCCATAATTGGCGTGACCGGAACCGACGGCAAGTCGACCACGTGCGAATTCCTCTGGAAACTGCTCAACGATCTGGGGACCAGGTGTGGGCTGTTGTCGACGGTTTCACTCGATGATGGTTCGGGACATCGGCCCAGTCCCTATCGCCAGAGCACCCCGGAGGTCCCCGAACTGTATGCATTTCTCCGCACGTGTCGGGAAAACGGCGTCTCCACGGTGGTCTTGGAGGCAACCAGCCACGGACTATCCGAAACGGGAGCACGGCTTGCGGATATATCCTTTGCCGGCGCGGTATACACGAGTCTCACCAGCGAGCATCTGGAGTTCCACAAGAGCTTGGACCAGTATATCGAGGCAAAGATGAACCTCGCCCGACAGGTAGCCCCTGGCGGTTGGATAGTGCTTCCCAAGACGTTTCCGTACCGGAGGTGGGTGGCATCGGCCTCCCCTTCGGACGTCCGGGAGTACCTCCATGCCCTCGACGAGGACCATGACGGTACGGCACTCTCAGCCGCCACATTGGAGTCGTCGCTGGAAAGCAGGAGCATCACGGTTTCCGCTCCGACCGACGATCCCGTCACAGTCCGCCTTCCCTATGGGCCCTCCTGTTTTTCTGAAAACGCACTCGGAGCCATGCTGGCCGCACACGTGGTGACTGGACAACCTTTGGCGAACATCGCTGCGGTCGCACATACGTTCGGACGTGTTCCCGGAAGATTCGACGTTGTCCGCACGAATGATCCCTGTACGATCCTGATCGACTTTGCCCATACGGCGGATGCCTTCGAACGATTGTTCGAGCATGTACGATCGAGTCACCCCGAAGGACGTCTGGTCGCGGTATTCGGAGCTGCGGGAGAGCGGGACAGCAGCAAACGGCTGCCCATGGGCAAGGCTGCCGGACGTTGGTGCGACGTGGTATTCCTGACAGACGAGGATCCACGGAAGGAAAACCCTTCGCAGATCCTCACCGAATTGCAGATGGGAATCGAGTCGGCGCAAACCTCCACACGCATAGTCCGCATCCATGACCGCAGATGTGCTATACAATCGGCGTTGGACCTCTGCGACCGGCCGGAGGATGTCTTGCTGTTGCTGGGAAAAGGCCACGAGAGCAGTATCCAATACGCCGATGGTCCGCAACCGTGGAATGAACGCAAGGTAGTCGAGGAATTGCTTGCACAAAGGAGTCCCGCCAATGCATGACAGACTAAGGGTAGCGGTACTATTCGGTGGACAATCGGTCGAGCATGTCGTCTCGTGCAGGTCGGCTGCGACCATGTGCGGACAGCTTGCGGCTTGTGGACATACCGCGGTCCCGATCGGCATAAGCAGGGACGGGCATTGGTCGTTGCACACATACCGGCCCGAGGATGCGGGGCACACCTTGTCCGCCGAGTTTCTGGAAGACCGGGAAATTGTCGTCAAACCGGGAAATGGGCTTTGGCTCGTGAGGCAACATACCACGTTGCCCGTCGATATCTGTTTTCCGGTGACGCATGGGACCGGTGGCGAGGACGGACTTTTACAAGGCTTGCTTGAGTTGGCACATCTGCCTTACGTGGGATGCGATCCGGCGACCTCCTCGATCGGCATGCACAAATACACCGCGAAACTGTTCGCGCGGGACCATGGCGTACCCGTATTGCCATCCATACGGATCTCCACGGATCGTGTCGGAAGTTTCACCTCCATCGGGGAACAAGAGTTCACTATATTGTACGGACGGATCATAACGGATTTGGGGACGTCGGTCATCCTGAAACCGGAAGATGGAGGGTCCTCCGTGGGAGTGCAGGTGGTAGACCCGTTGGAGCCGGCAGTCTTGCTCGACGCGCTGCGCTCGTCATCCCGATTCACCAAGACGGTGTTGGCGGAATCCTTGGTGAAACATCCCATGGAACTCGAATGTGCCCTTGTGGAGCAGGAGGGAACCCTCGAGGCAAGCCTACCGGGCCTTGTGGTGGATCCGATGGAGACCGGGTACCGGTTCCTCACCTATGAACAGAAATATCTTGGAACCAATTGCGCCTACATGCGACTGCCAGCACCTATCGCTCCCGAATTGGCAAAGCGGATCAAACACATGGCGCTTGCCATCGGTCAGGCGATCGGGGTGGAAGGATATGCCCGGGTGGATTTCCTCTATTCGGCCGAAACAGGCCGGATATGGTTCAATGAGATCAACACCCTACCCGGAATGACCGCACAGAGCCATTTCCCGATCCTGGCTGCGTCGATTGGATTCGATTGGCCGGCTTTGGTGGAGGCCTTGTTGGCCGCTGGATTCGAACGGCAGCGCAAACGTGCCTCCCTGGCGTTCACGGCGGTGGAGTAGCCGATGCAAC
>PGXU01000123.1 GCA_002839335.1 Spirochaetae bacterium HGW-Spirochaetae-4 | reverse complement strand
GTTGTCGATCCGTCCACCGAAATATCCGGCCATGGAACCGATCAAGGTTCCGATCGCCGTACCCAACATAGCCGCGGTCAACCCGATGGTTATCGAAATCCGTCCGCCATAGAGGAGTCGGGTGAGCAGGTCCCTGCCCAACGCGTCGGTGCCCAGCAGATGCTTCACCGAGGGTGCCTTCCTGATATTCGCCAAGTCGATCGCATCGAATTCGTACGGTGCTATCAACGGCGCGAGGAAGCAAAGGGCCGCAAGTGTCAAAAGGAACAACGAAGCCACCACAGCCAATTTGTGTTGCAGGAACTTTTCCCAGGTGATCTTCGCATTCGAACGCAGCTTAACGGTGATGCCTTCGGCAGCCAGCGCCATGCCTTGTCCGTCTGTCATAATCTCGCTCATCGCAGGTCTCCGTTTGAGTTATTCATAGGTGATTCTCGGATCGAGCCAACCGTAGATGACGTCGGCTATGAGATTGAAAACGACCACCATGGTCGATCCCATCATCATGATCCCCATCAGAAGCGGATAATCGCGGGCGTGCATAGCTTGTATGAACATGCGTCCGATTCCCGGCCAGCCGAATATGGTCTCGGTGATGACCGCGCCCGAAAATAGTCGCGCGATATCGAGTGTCATGACCGAAACGACCGGAATACTGGCATTCTTCACGGCATGGACCGAAATCACCGTGCGCCTGGAAAGGCCCTTGCTGTGGGCGGTGCGGATATAGTCCTGGTTCAACACTCCCAGCATCGAGCTGCGCATGTACCGGGACCACCCCGCTATGCTGTGCATGGACAATACGGTGGCGGGCATGATGATATGCTTCAACTGGTCGACGAACCCGCCTACTCCGACAGTGACGGTCCCTGCGACGGGAAGCCATTGGAGTTTGACGCTGAACAGGTACTGCATCATCAGTCCGAACCAGAACACGGGCATGGCGATGGCCACGAACGAAGCGCCGGTGGCTATGAAGTCGAAGGTCGAATATTGTTTTACCGCGGAGAACACTCCGAGCGGTATGGCGATGATCGCCGCAACCACAAACGAAAGCCCCATGAGCCGCAGCGTGTCGGGCATGCGCTCCAGGATCATGATGAGGACCGGTCTCTGGGTCTGGAAGCTGATTCCCATATCCCCGGTGAGCATGGCTCCAAGCCACTTGAAGTATTGCACGAATACGGGTTGGTCCACCCCGAGCCGAGCCCTATAGGCATCGATCGCGGCAGGGTCCACGAACATTCCCCGATCGAGCAGTGTCCCCTCGGGTCCTCCGGGTGCGGCCTGGATGATGGTGAAGATCACCACCGAAATCGCCAGCAGCAGCGGGACCATCTGGATTGTGCGTCTAATTACATATCTTAACATTGGCCATCCTTCAGCACTACAGCAGTATCTTGTATTGAAGCTTGGTCGAAACAATTCGATGCCGGGCAAAGGACCCCGGCATCGAACGAACAAGGGGTATCGTCTACTTCAGATCCCATTCCCAGGCGTTCCACCAGTTGCCGAGGTTCGTGCCCGAACCACGGAAGTTTGTCAAACTGTCGGAAACGACCCACGGGCTGTCCCGGTAATAGAGGTACAGGGAAACCACTTCGTCGGCAATGATCTGTTGGGCTTTGTCCAACAGGGCCTTGCGCTTGTCGAAATCGAGTGTCTTGTCGGCTGTAGCCATGAGCTTGTCGAGTTCGGCGTTCCCCATTCCGGTGAAGTTGTTGCTTCCGTTCTTGCCGTCACGGGTGTGGTAGTAGTTGGTAAGGCTCGCATCGCTGCTCATGAACCATCCACCGACCTGTGCGTCCCAGTTGCTGTTTCTCCAGCGTTCCGACCAAGCCGCGGCTTCGTATTCCTTCATGTTCACTTCGATTCCGATCTGCTTCAGCTGTGCCTGCACGACCTGTGCGATCGCGATCCGGTCGGTACGTCCACTGCGGTTCATGAATGTGAATGAGAACTTGACGCCATTCTTGTCAAGGATTCCGTCACCGTTGGTATCTTTCCAACCGGCTTCGGCAAGGAGTTTCTTGGCGTTTTCAGGGTCGTATTTCGGTGCCGAGATGTTTGGATTGTGGTAGCCGCTTGTCGGCGGGATCGGGCTGTTGGCAATCTCGACCGTTCCTTCGAGCAGCTGGTCGACAATCGCTTTCCGATCTATCGCCTGGTACAAGGCTTTGCGTACCCGGACATCGCCGAACAATTCGGGACGGCCACCGTTCGGGGTCACATTCAGGTCGACATAGTAGAAGACGTTCGAGGGGATCATCTCGACATGCAAGCCCTTCACATTGAAATCCTTCACTTGTGTGGCTTCGATCTGTCCGATGTGGTATGCGCCGGACTTCATGGCGTTGAAACGGGCTGTCTGGTCAGGAATGAACTGCCATACCATCTCGTCGATCAATGGATACTGTTCGCCTCTCCAGTAGTTCGGGTTGCGGACGATGCGGATGTATTCGCCGGACTTCCACTCCTCGAACATGAACGGGCCGGTACCGATGAATTCGGGTCCACGGTTATAGGGTTCGTAGCGGGCGATCTCGTCCCAGCTCAGGTTCTCGAGCACGTGTTTCGGCAACATCGCTTCGAAGATACCGGGATAGAATGTGTACAGGTCGTCCCAAGTGAACACGATAGTGTACTTGTCGACGATCGTGGCCTTGATGATCTTGTTGTATTCGCTCTGGTTGTAGACCGCGGGTGTGTTGTGTACGAAATCAAGGGTGAACTTGACATCCTCGGCGGTGAATTCCACGCCATCGTGCCACAGGACACCTTCCTGCAGATGCCAGGTCATGTCGTAGGTGCCGTCGGCGTTCTTGACGACTCCACCGTTCTCGAAGGTTGGGATTTCCTTCGCGAGGACGGGGATGAATTCGTTCTTGTCGTTCGTGATGATCAATCCTTCGCTCACGTTGTGCTGCAAGTCGCACAGCATTTGACTGGTGAACGGATTGAGAACATCAAGCTCCCGATCGTAGGCTACGTACAGGATTTTCTTTCCACTTTCCGTGGTCTGCACACCGGCCGGTTCCTTCTGGCCCGAGGCGAACAGCATCCCGAATGTACAACCCAGCAGCAGTATCGCTACGAGTGCCAATCTCCATTTTCTCATAAATCTCCTCCTCATGAATATATAAAACCGTCTGCCTGTAACCCCGTTTCCCGAGATCTTTAGGAGGCATTGACGCTTTCACCTTCCAGTATCCATATATACAGAGTTGCATATATCATATATTTTGTATTAGACATCCTATATGATGTGGTGATACTATAGTACTACACCCGTTTTTGCAAGCAAATATTTCATAAGTTTGCCTGGTGGCCTGTACCGACATGGATTTGCGGGTTTACTTGGAGCGGATTGGACCGGAGACAAGGGTGCCGAGGCGAAGATGGTCGGGATGGTTTGGATACCTGGCAACATCCAACATGTAATGTTCTGTCAACGTTCAGTGAAAACAATACCATAGGAAGAGCGTAACTGTTCAGTGAAAACAATACCATGCCGATACCCCCTACTGCACCGGGCGAGGCCCATG
>PGXU01000057.1 GCA_002839335.1 Spirochaetae bacterium HGW-Spirochaetae-4 | reverse complement strand
CCTCGATGAGCACCTTCCCGAGACTTGGAGGGCCTCAGTCTCGGTCACAAGCCATGATGCGAGCAAATGGGGATTGTACGAGCAATCCGCCTACGATGCAATTCTGCTTGACGCCCCCTGTTCCTCCGAACGGCATGTGCTGCAGGATCCGAAAGCGCTTGCCCTTTGGGGACCTGCCAGGACCAAACACTTGGCTGTACAACAATTTGCCATGCTGGCGGCAGCGCTGGAAGCGGTAAAACCTGGTGGCCATGTATTATACAGCACTTGCAGTATTTCATCATTGGAAAATGAAGCTGTCGTCGAACGGTTGGCTAAAAAACGTTCGGGTCGGTACGAGGAAATTCCAGTCGAAGCCCCTTTCTCGGAAGAACTGTCCCACGGTCGCATCATCCTTCCCGACACCGCCCAAGGGAAAGGCCCGTTGTACTTTTGCCTCATCAGGAGAATCTCATGACATATCGACCCTCAGTCGCCATTACCCGGTGCAGCACCTATTCCGAAGCCGATCTCGACAAGAGCATGAAGGAAATTTGCGAAGCGGCTTCGATGCCGGATGTGGCCGGAAAAAAGGTGTTGCTCAAACCCAATATCTTGAGCGATTCCGCACCCGAGAAGGCAATCACCACACGACCTGAAGTGCTGCGTTCCTTGATCAGGATATTGTATGCCCAAGGAGCCGCACAGGTTCTCGTCGGTGATTCACCTGGTGTACACGGTCCGAACTTCATTCCAAAGACGTCGGGAATCGTACAGGTCTGTTCCGAAGAAGGAGCACAGTGGTGCGAATTCGCCAAGGATCCGGTCATGCATCATATACCGGGAACCTATGGTCTCAAACTGCCGCTACCCAAGGTAATGGACAATGTCGATCTGATATTCTCTGTGGCGAAAATGAAGACACACCAACTCATGTATGCGACTGGAAGCGTAAAGAACCTGTTCGGTATGGTGGCGGGATTGCATAAGAGCTCCTGCCATATGCTCTACCCTACCCGTGAATCGTTCGCACGTATGCTGGCTGGACTCTATGCGGTTGTCAAACCGCATTTTGCGATTATGGACGCAGTGGTATCCATGGAAGGGCCGGGACCAGCCGGTGGTTCTCCACGACATACGGGGCTCTTGCTGGCGTCGAGCGATTGTACCGCATTGGACGCCGCCCAAGCGATTATAATGGGCTACGACCCCTTCTCTCTTCCGCTGGTGAAGGAACTGCATGACCGAAGATTGTCGCAATGGAGAAGCCTGGAAGAAATATCGTATCCACTTCTCGCGGCATCAGGATTGGTGCTTCCCGATTTCAAACGTATCAAACAACAGGAACGGACAAGCCTGTTCAACTCCTTGATCGGGCCATTGTTCACCAGATATTTCAAGTTCAGGCATCAACGGCATGAACCGAAACCGCTGTTCGATCCCGAAAAATGTATCGGTTGTGGCCGTTGTGTCAAGATATGCCCGGGAAAAGCACTTGCCCTTGACACGAAGCAGAAGATTGTGGCCGACTATAGCGCGTGCATCAGGTGCTATTGCTGCCACGAGGTTTGCCCTGCCGATGCCATTACCATTGAACATGGAATGGGAGAGTGATTCATGGATTTGCAAACAATAGTCGGTACCATCATGTTGGGCGTTGCCCCAATAAGTGAACTTCGCGGTGCGATTCCGTTCGCCTACCTACGGGGATACCCGTTGTGGGAAGCCATACTGCTTGGTGCAGGGGCGAATCTGCTCGTTTCTCCGCTTGTCTATATTTTCCTGACCTATTTCCATGGATTCTTCTATAGTCGGTGGAACTTCTACGCAAAAGTGTTCGACAAGACCGTAGTCCGTACAAGGATGAAACTGGGACCGAAAATTCGCAAGTTCGGCCTCTGGGGAATCATGGTGTTTGTTGGAATACCCTTGCCCATCACCGGGGCCTGGACAGGGACGCTCGGCGCTTGGGTCTTGGGTCTCGACAGGAAACGCAGCATGCTGGCCGCCAGCGGTGGTGTGGTCATGTCTGCCACTATTGTCAGCCTCATTCTTGTCCTCGGCAAAGGTGTCGGATCGGTTTTCGTAAAAATAATCTGAGTTTGGAGTCTACCTCATGCTTATCAACCTCGCGTCCTCTCTCAATGCGGAGCAATGCAAAGCCGCGTCCATAATCGAAGGTCCTGTACTGATCATCGCTGGTGCAGGATCTGGGAAAACCCGTATGATCTGTTACCGGATCGCCCATATGTTGCAATCGGGTATAGACCAAAAACAAATCCTCGCCCTGACCTTCACAAACAAGGCCGCTGCGGAAATGGCAGGCCGTGTCCGGGAACTCACCGGACGGCAGTTGCCGGATCTTGTTACTTCCACGTTCCATGCATTCGGCATGCGTGTGCTGAAAAAGCATTGCCATATGCTTGGGTTCCGTCAAAATTTCACCATCTACGATTCTGCCGATCGTGTATCATTGCTTCGCGAGGTCATGCTGGAGGAAGAATTGGATCCCCAAGCATACGATCTCGATGGTATGTTGCAGCTTTTCAGCGACATCAAGACGGAACGCTCTCCTTGGCCATCGGACAGCCCCAGTCATGCGCGGATGCTGTACGATGCCTATCGTGAACATATGCGACTGTACAATGCGTTCGATTTCGATGACCTACTCATGCTCCCACTGGACCTTTTTACCCGATACCCGACCATTTTGGATGAGTATCGCAAGCAATACTCGCATATTATGGTCGACGAATTCCAGGACACCTCCTTGGAACAATATCGTCTGGTGAAATTGTTGGCTCAGGAAAGCAGGAACCTGTGTGTTGTCGGTGACGATGACCAATCGATCTATTCCTGGAGAGGAGCCAACTACCAGAACATCATGTTGTTCGAACAGGATTTTTCCGAGCGGGTCGAGATCAAACTCGAGCGCAACTACCGGTCCACGGGAACGATTCTCGAAGCTGCGAACAAGCTTATTCTCAACAACACCCAGAGAAAGGAAAAATCCCTGTGGACAGAGAGCGGTTCAGGGGGAAGAATTATCATGCTCAACCCTCAGGACGAGGAGGATGAAGTCGATACGGTTATCCGGCTGATGCGGCAACTTTCGTTCGAGCATCAGATCGGGTGGGATTCGTTCGGCATTCTGGTACGAACCAACCATTTGATTCCATTGGTTGAAAACAAGTTCATGCTTGAGAATATCCCCTGTGCGGTCAGCGGAGGACAAAGTTTTTTCGAACGCAAGGAGGTCAAGGATACTGTCGCGTACCTGCGGGTGCTCGCAAATCCAGATGACGATATAGCATTCCTGCGGATAGTGAACACACCACGAAGAGGAATCGGAAGGACAACCCTGCAGAGCTTGCGTTCTGTTGCGGAAAAGCACCATTGTTCACTCTACTCGGCTTTGGGAATCATAATCGCACCCGATTCAAAGCATTCGCCGAAGCAGATCCAGACACTGAAAATCCTTTACGAGTTGCTGCAAACATATCGGGAAGCCCTCTTTTCCGCCGGCCGACGGAAGAGTGCCGTGCTCAAATCACTTATGGAGGAAATCGGATATCGGCATCACATAGCCCAGGAACACATTGGAAATGAACAAGCCGCAATTTGGCGGTATAAGAGTGTCGAGACCTTTGTCACCCTCTTCTCACGCTGGGAGCGGGATGAAGACAATCGGAGCAACTCGGTCTTCGATTACCTGCAACGGCTTTCCCTGACTTCACGTGACCGCCAGGAAGATGAAGCGGAGGAAAAAAAAGTCTCCCTCATGACCATGCATGCTTCCAAAGGTTTGGAATTCGATACGGTGTTTTTGATTGGGATCGAAGACCATATCGTACCCCACGCACGCACCTTGGAGGAAAATCCAGATGCTTTGGAGGAAGAACGCCGTCTGTTTTATGTGGCTATCACGAGGGCAAGGAAATTATTGCATATATCCAGTTGTTCCCACCGGAAGCGGAACCGTGAATTGGTCGCCTCGATACCATCCCGGTTCCTTTCTGAGATTCCAACAGATTTGTTCGAGGAATCCAAGGAAGACAGGGTGTTGGAGGCAAGCGAGACGTTCGCCGCATTTGAAGCCCTACGTAAAAAATTGGCGCAAAAGGAATCATCGTAACAAAATGCAGGTACTGTTGACAGCATTCCCCATAGGCAATATAGTACGCCCATGTGTGGAATAGTAGGATATGTCGGAAAACGGCCAGCTGCAGAATTGCTCCTTGAGAGTCTGCGGAAGCTGGAATATCGGGGCTATGACTCTGCCGGATTGGCCATCCACACCGGCACAGGCCTTACCATCGCAAAGGAAGCAGGAAGAATCGCTGTCTTGAGCCAATTACTCGATACCCAAAAGCACGAAGGCTCTGTCGGTATCGCCCATACGAGATGGGCAACCCATGGGGCTCCGACACGTATGAACGCACACCCCCATACCGACGCATCCAATACCCTTGCGTTGGTCCACAATGGAATCATTGAAAATTATTTGACACTAAAGGCCTGGTTGCTCGGGCAAGGAATATCTTGTGTTTCCGACACCGACACCGAAGTGGTTGCCCAACTTGCCGGGTTGCTTTGGGATGGAGACATGCTTTCCACCATGTGCAAGGTGATTGCCAAATTGCAAGGTTCGTTCGCATTGGCGATGCTCCATCAGGACAAGCCCGATGAGATAATCGTAGCGCGCAAGGATAGCCCGTTGGTTATCGGAGTTGGATTGGAGGAAATGTTCATCGCAAGTGACATTACCGCCCTGCTTTCCCAGACAAGGACCTTCAAGCTCCTTGAGGACAATCAGATAGCTCGGGTCACAAGCAATTCTGTCGAAATTTTCTCAAGCGAGGGATTTCCAGCAAATGTCGATCCCATGGTAATCGACTGGAATGCCGAAGCGGCTGAAAAAGGCGGTTTCGACCACTTCATGCTCAAGGAAATGATGGAACAGCCGAAAGTGGTCCGCGATACCATCCGTCCAAGGATAGCCGGGGACAAAGGTTCCATAGTCCTCGATGGTTTGATCCTTGACAAGACGATTCTGCAGGGCATGAACAAGATATTCATAACAGCCTGCGGTACCGCCTATCATGCCGGTATGGTCGCGAAATATTTGTTCGAGCACCTTGCAGGAATCCCGGTCGAGGTCGAATTTGCCTCCGAATTCCGATACCGCAATCCTCTGGTCGACTCGCATACATTGGTGATTGTGATCAGTCAATCCGGAGAAACCGCCGATACCCTGGCGGCATTGCGCGAGGCCAAACGGCTTGGTGCACACGTCCTTGCAATCGTCAACACTGTCGGGAGCTCTATCGCCAGGGAAGCCGATGACGTGATATACACTTGGGCTGGCCCAGAGATTGCCGTCGCATCCACAAAAGCCTATATCGCACAGCTTTCGGTGATACATCTGTTGGCTGTGCATCTGGCAACATTGCGTGGCACTATGGAGAAACGGGAAATCAGGCAGTACTTGGCTGAACTAGAAAAAATACCGGCAAAAATCGATACAATCCTAGAACAACGGCATGTCGTACAACAGTTGGCCACCCGTTTCGCACATGGTTCCGACATATTCTTCATAGGTCGCGGTTTCGACTACAACATCGCGCTGGAAGGTTCGCTTAAATTGAAGGAGATATCATATATCCACTCCGAGGCCTACGCGGCAGGTGAGTTGAAGCATGGAACAATCGCCTTGATTGAAGAAGGAACCTTCGTGGCCGCACTCTGCACCCAATCGGCGATGATCGACAAAATGATATCGAACATCAAGGAAGTGAAGGCCAGGGGTGCCCAGGTACTTGGGATTACCTGTGAACGGTTCCCCCAGATATCGCAAGTGGCGGATATGACCCTCTATCTGCCGGATACACCAGATGCGCTTGTACCAATCCTAGCCGTTGTACCACTGCAACTATTCGCCTACTATTGCGCGATCGAACGTGGCTGCGATGTGGACAAGCCAAGGAATCTGGCAAAATCGGTCACAGTCGAGTAAGATTGCACATATGAGGAGCCCAAAATGACAGTTCTGTATGATTTCGCCAATCATCCGGTTTCGGAGATATTCGCAAGCAACTGTTTCAACGAAGCAGCCATGAAGAAATTACTTCCGATCGATATCTACAATGAACTGCAGGATATCCAGCATGGGGACAAGGACCTGACACCGGCTGTCGCTGAAGCTGTAGCATCTGCTATGAAACAATGGGCCTTGGACAAGGGAGCAACCCATTACACACACTGGTTTCAACCATTGACCGGCTCGACAGCGGAAAAACACGACTCGTTCCTCAGTATCGGCAAGAATGGGAAGGTGGTCATGGATTTCTCCGGTAAAGAATTGCTGCAAGGGGAACCGGACGCCTCTTCTTTTCCCAATGGAGGACTGCGTGCCACCTTCGAGGCAAGGGGGTACACTGCCTGGGACACCTCGTCTCCAGCCTTTATCAAAGAAACCGAAGGGGTCAAGACGCTCTATATTCCCACCGCATTCTTTTCCTACAATGGGCAAGCACTCGACAA
This sequence comes from Spirochaetae bacterium HGW-Spirochaetae-4, assembly GCA_002839335.1. Classification (GTDB taxonomy): domain Bacteria; phylum Spirochaetota; class Spirochaetia; order Sphaerochaetales; family Sphaerochaetaceae; genus UBA8525. Next base: position 15,764 of record PGXU01000057.1, on the reverse strand, counting down.
GAAGGTACCCCTACTCCGCTCGTGCGATGCAATAGAACGGCAGGCGCTTCGGGTATTGAGGGCATTGGGCCACACCACCACCAAGCATATTACGGTCTCGGTCGGGCCCGAGCAGGAATACTTCCTGGTCGACCGGGAGTATTACGAGAAGCGGATCGACCTGAGATTGACCGGACGGACAGTGTTTGGGAATCTCGCTGCCAAAGGACAGGAGCTTGACGACCATTATTTCGGTTCCATCAGCGACCGGGTCACCGTATTCATGAACGAGTTGAACTACGAATTGTGGAAAGTCGGTATTCCTTCAAAAACACAGCACAAGGAAGTTGCGCCTGGACAATTTGAAGTTGCCGCAATATTCGATGTAGCCAATGTATCCACCGACCAAAACCAATTGCTCATGCGTATTCTCAAATCTGTGGCACGCAGACATGATATGAAAGCCCTATTGCACGAGAAGCCATTCGCCGGGGTGAATGGTTCGGGCAAACACAACAATTGGTCGATAGCCACAGATGATGGTCAGAACCTGCTTTCGCCTGGTGACAGTCCCGAGGACAACTTGTTGTTCCTTCTGGTACTCACCTGCCTTATCAAAGCCGTGGACTTGTATGCTCCTTTGATCAGAGCCAGCGCTGCTACTGCCGGAAACGACCATCGTCTAGGCCAAAACGAAGCACCTCCGGCAATTATCTCCATGTACTTGGGAGAACAGCTCACAGAAATACTCGAACATCTCACATCGAACACCCCCTATAAGAAGCGGAATGGAGAGATTTTGAAAGTTGGCGTGAATGCCTTGCCCGGATTGCCCAAGGACATGACTGACAGGAACCGGACGTCTCCATTTGCTTTTACCGGTAACAAATTCGAATTCAGGATGGTAGGTTCGTCACAATCGCTTGCCGGCCCGAATACCATGTTGAATGCAGCTGTTGCGGATATCTTTATAGAAGTCGCCGATAGACTCGAACGCTCCACCGATCCGAAAGCAGAGGCGATTACCCTGATCAAGGAATTCTATCGCAACCACAAACGGATCGTGTTCAACGGGAATGGGTATTCGAAAGAATGGATCGATGAGGCAAAAAGAAGAGGTCTCCCGAATATTCCCAATACGGTTGCGGCGTTGCAGCAACTGGTAGTTCCCAAATACGTGGACATGTTGGAACGGCATTGTATCTTCTCCAAGGAAGAACTCGAGTCGCGTCTGGAAGTGTACCTGGAGATATATAGCAAGCAAGTGAATATTGAAGCCGGTGTCATGGTTGAGATGTCTCGAAGGAGCATCGTTCCGGCGGTAACCAGATACTTGTCGGAATTGTGTGACGATATGAAGAGCCAGAAGGAAGTTGGATTCGCAACGGACGAACTTGAAAAAATCGCAGGTTTGCTTTCCCGCGAATTGAATGAAACTATCAAAACTGGTGAATTATTGCACATAACGTTGGCGCAAGCTCTTGCTATGAATGGTGATACACTTGCCCAAGCCAAGTTCTACCACGAAGAAGTGACAGAAAGAATGGCTGATTTGCGCGGTCATGTCGACATGCTGGAGACCTATACCGACAAACAAGCCTGGCCTTTTCCTGGTTATGAGGAATTGCTGTTCAGATTATAATCTATTCGCCCCGGCAAACCAGGCCCTGATAGGGTTGGAGGCTCAGGACCTGTGGAGAATCCTCTGCACTGATGTCTCCGGCCACAGTTGAGAATATTACCCCGATCGATTCGCTCTCCATCGCTTTTTGCAACGGAAGCGCAGCAAAGGTCCGGGTTTTCCCTGAAAAGTTTGCAAGTACCAATCGTCTTGTGGAACCTTCTTCGCGGATATAGGCCAACACATCGGTGGTATCCTCAAGTTCAATCCAACGAATCGTTCCGAGGCGCAATGCGATATCATGATTTCTCATTTGGATAAGATCATGATAGAGATAGAGTAACGAATTGCGATTTTCCTTTTGTGTGGACACAATCGAAACTGGATTTGTGTCGATTGGAAGCCATGGGGCAACAGAAGAGAATCCGTTGTATTCGGAATCATCCCATTTCATCGGTCTCCTGGATCCGTCACGCCCTTTGTGGAAAGGCCAATATTTCTTTCCCACAGGGTCCTTAAGCTCTCTTCTTGATACAGGGAGATCCTCCATACCCAGTTCTTCCCCATAATACAGAAAAGGAGTGCCTCTTTGGGTAAGGAGGAAGAAAGCTGCGATCCGTGCCCGTCCCGGCGAGTGTTTCCATCGTGAAAAGGCTCTCTTCACATCATGGTTCGAAAATACCCAACTCGGCCAACCCCCTCCGGGTATCGCGGAGTACCATCTGATCGCCGCAGCTTTCCAAGCCTGTGCGTTCCATGGCAACCAGGTGAATGTAAAATCGAAGGCCAAGTGCAGTTCATCGGTCCCATTTCCCAGATATGATGCAGCCAATTCGGGTTCTCCGGGTTTCTCTACCATGATTTCGCCAACAAGCATCCTGTCCTGATAGGAATTGATCCATTTTCGGAATTTTCTCAATTTCTCATGTGACTCGTCTTGATTGCGATCATACACATGGTGCTGCAGATCATACGGACGGGGTCTTCCTCCCCAACCGTAGGGATTGTTGCGGAGCTCCTTGTCCTTGACTATCAGGTTGATCACATCGAGACGAAACCCATCGACACCTTTATCCAACCAATAGGCCATTTCCCCGAACAATGCTGCGACCATATCGTCGCTTCTCCAGTTGAGGTCCGGTTGTTGTTCCAGGAATGAATGCAGATAATATTGTCCGGTACCGCTATCTAGACTCCAGGCTCTACCTCCGAAAGCCGCATACCAATTGTTGGGCCTTCTGTGTCCCCGACCTTCACGCCACATATAGAAGTCCCTTTTCGGATTATGCAGAGATGATGAACTTTCCTTGAACCAAGCATGTTCGGAGGAGGTATGGTTCAACACCATATCGAAAATTACCCGGATATTCCTATCATGTGCATTCTGCAACAACCCAGATACATCCTCTTCGGATCCGAATACGGGATCGATCATTCGATAATCACTGATATCGTAACCGAAATCGTGCATCGGAGATGCATAGATGGGACTTATCCACAATCCGGAAACTCCAAGCCAGGCGAGATAATCCAACTTGTCGATTATTCCCTGAAGATCTCCAATACCGTCACCATTGCTATCTTGGAAACTTCGTGGGTATATTTGGTAAAGTACACCTTCCTTCCACCAATTCTCCAATTTGACCATGATATTCCTCCGGACAAATCATACCCCTAGGATTTTTGTAAAAGTTTGCATCTAAAATCTATATGGTGCACAAATTATGTATTTCAATATATTTTTAATATAACTTATATACAATATTTAATTTAATTAAATTAATTTTAATATATTTTTACAATCTTTATTACATAATTATGATTGTTTTTTTATACATTTATATAATCGTAATTACTATGTTTCGATACTATAATAATGGAAAATCAGTTGTTATTCAGAGTATTTTTTACTGAATTCTTTAAGAGCGAATCGAATTCCGGCAGCCCAGCCCAATCCCATTCCTGAAAACATTTCTTCCAATTCCCGTTTGAAGGAGGGTTCGATGGAAAAAGTCGTCAAGACTTTGTTCTCTTTTTTGGGGCGTGAATCATGTTTGAACAATTGCTTCGCTTTCAATGCGCTGATCGAATCTTCATTCTCAGCAACGGTAGAATTCTTTTTCAATGCCATACATCATCTCCATATTTTTGCATCAATCTTTTTAATCGCTTCCAAAGTTATCGGTTTCAAACCTTTCCCACGTTGCTTGAATAGTTGTGGTGCAACATTGCGTTCCTGGGATTTCCTAAACACCGGATCAACAGGAATCTTGAAGACTTCAAACGAACCCATCATCGCAGCTTCGTATATATCCTTATGCTGACGAATTCGTTCATCGAAAGAGTTGATGATTATCTTCTCATGTCGAACAGGGCTTCTCAGATTCTTCTTTATCTTTTCCAATTCATCTATAAATATTTCGAGTCCATCAAGACTAAAAACTTCCGGAGTCATAGGAGTGATTATTTCATCACTTGCAATCAATGCAGAACGCTCTAATTTCCCGAGTCCAGGTGAAAGATCCAAAATGATACGTTCGAAGGATCCTGATAATTCACGCACCAAGTCTTGGAGTACGTACGGCTCATCTGCAATCTTAGTCTCGGCGTACTGTTTCAGTCCGCCGCCAATGCCAAAAGTAGGCAATAAAAACAAATTAGGTATGGTAGGTATCTCGACTATCGCTTCAGTGATAAAACATTTGCCCTGCAAAACATCGGAAAGTTCATATTGCAATTCTCCATCATAAAACCACGATGACGCATTCCCTTGGGGATCCACATCAACCAAAAGGGTTGTAAACCCATTCATGGCCGATTGGCATGAAAGAGTTCCAGAAATAGTAGTTTTTCCAACACCACCTTTTTGCAAATGGAAGGAAATTGTCTTACTCATACCTTTTACCTTGTCATGTGACAGTATATATCCGACATAGCAATCGTACAAGTAATATAATTAATAATTTAGAATTGATGGCAACTTATAATCGTTTCAGTAATTAATTGACATATTTTTCATATGGGAAGCAGTTACAACTATATAACTAATATTTGTTACTATACAAGTTATATTTATTTTCGATATAATTTTTATATATTTTAAAAATAGATACATGTAGTATACAATAGTATGGTATTTTGGCAAGCAACCAAGGATACCCTGTCTCGTCTACCATTCCACATATGACCAACACCACTGATAGGGTTGCAGAAGTCCCCACACAACTCAGTGCACATGTCATATCATAAAACAGTTTAATTATTCCATTCCTATATCGTTACTAATGTTAATTATATAATTTTTATTTAATACTCGAAGTAGTTCGCTATTACATCACGTAAGAAATAACCGCTATCCTTAATAATTCTTGTTTGGGTTGTATAGTCACAATATATAATTCCGAAACGCTTCCCATATCCCCAAGCCCATTCGAAATTGTCAATGAATGACCAGTAGAAGAATCCTTTCAGCGGTACTCCTGCATCCAAAGCCTTCTTGCATACTTCAAGGTGCCTGATAATATACTGGATCCTATCGGCATCATGAACCCGTCCATCCGATGAGACCTTATCATCGAACGCACAGCCGTTTTCAGTAATATATAACGGAATTTGCGGGGCTTCGTTGGCAATCCACCTCAATATCCGATACAATCCATCGGGATTGATCGCCCAATCTTGACTTGTTGTCGATTGCCATGTCGGAACCTGGGCATATCCACGTCCAGCGGTAACGGATGCTTCCACCACAGTTTCCTGGTAATAATTGATCCCAATGAAATCAATTTCCTGCCGTATCAACTCCAGATCACCTTCTTGTATGGAAAAAGTCCATAGTGGATCGTTTTCCAATTCCTTTGGATAGTGTCCATGGAGAACCGGATCGGTAAATACTCGAGTTTCATATACCAGTGATTTCTTCGCTGCCTCGATGTCCTCTTCCCGATTAGTGGCATTCCGATGCACGAACAGGTTCCACGATGGACCGATAGGAGTATTCGAACCCATCCGTCTCAATGCACGTACTGCCAAGCCATGGGCAAGATTGATATGGTGGATCACTCGGATAGTCTCGTCATGACTTTTTCTTCCTGGAGCATGCTCGCCGGTCATGTGTCCAAGATACGCAATGCACCAAGGCTCATTGACTGTAATCCACTGGTCGACCAGATCATCAAAATGTTCATAACAGACTTTGGCATACTGTTCAAAGGCAAATGCGGTATCCCGTGACCGCCATCCACCCTTCTCCTCCAATACCTGAGGCAAGTCCCAATGGTACAGCGTAGCGACAACCTTGATTCCCGCATTGCGCAATTCAGACATGAGGGCTCGATAATAGGCTATTCCGGACTCGTTCACGAGGCCTTCCCCCGATGGCAATATCCGAGGCCAGGCAAGCGAGAATCGGTATGCCTGCAGTCCCAATTTCCTCATGATCCCAATGTCCTGCCTATACCGATGATACTGGTCAGCGGCAATCGACCCATCATGATTATCGAGGATATTTCCCTCGACTGCACAAAACGTGTCCCAGATACTATCCTTGCGCCCATCTTCGGCTACAGCACCTTCAACTTGATAACTCGCTGTGGCGGAACCCCATAAGAAATCCTTAGGAAATTCAATTTTCACCGTAACTACCTCTTTCAATGAAAGGGAGCCCTACCTAAGGCATGAGCCGGACACAGGAGGCATCGCCTCCTGTGCCGTGCCCCTTGGGGCTCACGTTTGTCAACTACACTTTGCGACACGAACCTCGTATTACCAATTCTGCTGGAATTCTCACGATCTCTGTACTCTGCTCACCGTCCATAGCCGCAAGCAATCTATTTGCGGCAACAGTTCCCAATTGTTCCTTGTTTTGCCTGAACGTGGTGAACCCGGGTTCCACGAACGCTGTCCACTGCACATCGTCAAAACCGATGACAGAAATATCCGCAGGAATCCGTATTCCCTTGTCCCTGCAGACCTGCAACATGCCCATCACATAAAAGTCCGCGGCACAATAAATCGCTGTGATATCGGGGTGCTTCTCCATCAATTCGATGAAAGCATCACGACCATGGTTCGGAGTCCAACCCTCTGCCCTTACCACATTGTGATCCGCGTCCAATAAACCCAATCCATGCATTCCCTGGATGAATCCTTCAAGCCGTTCGTCTCCACCGACCGTCACCGGATTGGCAGGACCTGCAATATGCCCGATCTTTCTATGACCTAGTCCGTACAGATACCTGACCGCTTCCTTCGAAGCCATGATGTTGTCTGTGATAACCGAAGACAGGGTCGGGACAATCGCATCACAAGCGACCATAGGGATTCCGTTCGAAGCGGCAACGAATGGTCTGGTGGCATGCTCCGCGACATTCATGAGGAGCAAACCGTCAACCTGTCGGCTGAAGGCATGGGACAACAGGCTATCACCGATAAATTTTGAATGTTGGGAAAGAAAAAGCAATTCGTAGCCGAAGTGTTCCATCTGGCGTTTGAAAGCATTCATGATCGGTAAAAACAAAGGATGTTCGAGTGAATCACTCTCATCCTCCCCATATACCATTCCGACCAGCCATGATTTTTTCATCTTCAAACCGCGGGCATGAACATTCGGTCGGTAGCCCATGGACGCAGCAGTTTCGATTATTTTTTCCCGCAATGCATCGCTGACGTCATGTCGCCCATTCAACGCTTTCGAAATAGTCGCCGGAGAAGATCCGACTACTTTCGCGATATCATAGATTGTTATAGTATCGGACATGACCACCTCAATAACGAAACCGTTTTCGTTCCTCTTCCAATAATACATGGTTATGCTGGATTGATAAAGGAAAAAAAAGAAAATCATACAAATAATTGTATAAATATCCATTCTGTAATTGACATTGACCCATGCAACCCGGTAATTTTCTCCTATTATTCGCAAACGAAGCGAGTGGAGAGAAAGCAGCTTGCTGGTTTCTTTCCCGAGCGAGTGCAGCGAACGTGAGGTGGGCGCAGGACGCCTTTCATTCGCAAACGAAGCGAGTGGAGAGAAAGCAGCTTGCTGGTTTCTTTCCCGAGCGAGTGCAGCGAACGTGAGGTGGGCGCAGGACGCCTATCATTCTTGTAAAAACCATCATGTGATGGATAAGTACTATGAGAGGAGGAAGAGCATGTGCGGATTCGTTGGTGCATTCAACATTGCGCAAGACATGGATGCAGTACGTGAACAAGTATTGCAAATGTCGAAGAAGATCAGACATCGCGGACCAGATTGGTCAGGGGTACACTGTGCGAATAATAATATACTCGCACATGAACGACTCGCGATCGTAGACCCGTTTTCTGGAAAACAGCCGTTGCTCAGCAAGGACGGCAAGCTCTCGCTAGCTGTGAATGGCGAAATCTACAATCATATGGAGATTCGTAAACGATTCGCCGGTTCCTACGAATTCCTTACCCAAAGCGATTGTGAGGTCATCCTTGCCTTATACAGGGAGAAGGGGCCCGATTTCTTCGAGGACTTGAATGGAATCTATGCCTTTGCCTTGTATGATAGTGAGAAGGAGTTGTTCCTTATCGGTAGGGACCATATCGGGATTATCCCATTGTATCAAGGCTGGGATGCCGAGGGACAGTATTATGTCGCATCGGAGTTGAAGGCTTTGGAGGGTGTGTGCACCCACTATGAAGAGTTCCCTCCTGGTTCCTATTTCATCAGCTCCGATGCGGAACCCAAGACCTGGTACACCAGATCCTGGAAGGATTACGATGTGGTGAAGGACATGAAGACCGATATCCAAAAGGTCCGCCATGACTTGGAATCGGCAGTCAAGAGACAACTCATGACCGACGTTCCCTATGGTGTGTTGCTGAGCGGAGGACTCGATTCCTCTATCATCGCCGCCGTTACCATGAAATATGCCAAGAAGCGTGTCGAAACCGAGGATACCGCCGAAGCCTGGTGGCCGCGGCTGCACAGTTTTGCCATTGGACTTGAAGGTTCACCCGATCTCATCGCAGCCCGTACGGCGGCCGAGTACATTGGGACAGTCCACCATGAGGTGCATTTCACCTTGCAAGAGGCATTGGATGCACTACCCGACGTCGTGTATCATCTGGAAACCTACGATATAACAACTATCCGGGCATCCACTCCGATGTATCTTATCGCGCGTTTCATAAAATCCATGGGAATCAAGATGGTACTCAGCGGTGAAGGTTCGGATGAACTGTTCGGAGGATACCTCTATTTCCACAAAGCTCCCAATGCAAGGGAATTTCATGAGGAGACAGTACGCAAACTGAGCAAGCTCCACCTGTACGATTGCTTGCGGGCCAACAAATCGCTGGCCTCATGGGGCGTCGAAGGGCGGGTCCCTTTCCTCGATTTCGAGTTCATCGACACCGCGATGACCCAGAATCCAACCGACAAGATGTCGAGCAAAGTCCCAGGAAAGGCACGTATAGAAAAGTGGATACTCCGAGAGGCATTCAAGGATATGTTGCCACCTGAAATCACCTGGAGACAGAAGGAGCAATTCTCAGACGGAGTGGGATACGGATGGATCGATACCTTGCGGGCTATGACCAATGAAAAGGTCTCCGACCAACAATTCGCCAATGCCCAACACCGATTCCCGATAAACACACCGATGAACAAGGAAGAGTATTATTACCGTTCTTTGTATGCCGAGGCATTTCCGTCGGAATCCGCCGCACGTTGTGTTCCGCATGAGGCGTCGGTCGCGTGCTCGACCCAGACAGCGCTCGATTGGGATGAAGCGTTCAAGAAAATGAATGAACCCTCGGGCCGCGCGATTGCAGGTGTCCACGACCAAGCCTATGTCTAAGGAGATGAAAAGCATGTACAAAGCACAATTCCCAATTGATTACACGCCACTAATGGATCAAAAACATACTGAGAAGGCAATCAAATTTGTGAAAGATACGTTCGAACGCGAACTTTCCGGAGAACTGTACCTTTCGCGAGTCACTAGCCCACTCTTTGTCCCCAAGGGTTCCGGTATCAACGACGACCTCAATGGTGTCGAACGTCCGGTGTCTTTTCCAGTCATGAACATGGACAACGTAACTATGGAAATTGTCCACTCACTGGCGAAATGGAAACGCATGGCCCTCGCCGACTACGGATTTACGCCAAATACCGGACTCTATACCGACATGAACGCAATCAGGCCCGATGACGATATCGACGCGATACACTCCATCTATGTCGACCAATGGGACTGGGAACTGGTGATGCCCGAACAAAGCCGCTCCCTGCAGTACTTGAGATTTGTCGTGGAAAAAATCTATGGTGCGATCAAACGGACAGAATTCCTTGTGGGAGAAATGTTTCCGGTTTGTCGTCCTTCATTGCCTGAGAATATCGTATTCATCCATGCAGAGGAAGCTTTCGAACAATATCCCGACCTCACTCCAGTAGAAAGGGAGAAGGTGTTGGCTAAGAAGTATGGTGCGATATTCCTAATCGGTATCGGCCACCCGTTGCCCGATGGTGTCCTACACGGCGGCCGTGCTCCAGACTATGACGATTGGTCCACACCGACAGGCAACAACCGGTATGGCCTCAATGGCGACATTATCGTTTGGGATTCGGTCAGACAAGACTCCTTGGAACTTTCCTCCATGGGCATTCGCGTAGACCGGGCAGCGCTGGAACGGCAATTGGAAATGCGCAAGAACCCTGAACGCAAAGAACTCTACTGGCACAAGCGATTGCTGAACGGCGAGTTTCCCCAGACGATCGGTGGTGGTATCGGACAATCTCGTATTTGCATGTTGCTTCTGAAAAAGGCACATATAGGAGAAGTTCAAGCCTCGGTTTGGCCTGCACAGATCCATGCCGAAGCAGAAAAACACCAGTTGCACCTTCTCTAAACGGTAATTCCCCATTGACCAAAGGCATTCCAGCTTCTACAATTTCTTCCAAAACAGAAGATAATCGAGGCTGGAATGCGTATTGTTAATTTTGGATCGACTAATATCGACATCGTGTTTGCTGTAGACCATATCGTTTTACCCGGTGAGACCATAAGCAGCAGCAACCTGACGCGAACCACCGGAGGAAAGGGTGCGAACCAATCGGTTGCTGTCGCCAAGGCCGGACAGCATCAAATCTTCCATGCCGGTAGGATCGGACCCGATGGTCTTTGGATTAAAGACAAGCTGCAAAGCATGGGCGTCGACACATCGTTTCTGGCAGTTGGGGAGACTCCGACAGGTCAGGCACTGATACAAGTGGCTGCCGATGGACAAAACTCCATCGTCCTGTATGGCGGAGCCAACAAGGAATTCACCACTGCCGATATCGATGCCATATTCTCCCATTTTTCCGCCGGCGATTGGGTGATGCTGCAAAACGAGATAAACCAATTGCCCCATATCATCAGGAAAGCCCACTCCTTGCATATGCCCATTTGCTTCAATCCTGCCCCTTTCGACAAATCGGTTCTCGATCTTCCTTTGGAGCTCATCAACCTATTGGTCGTCAATGAAGTGGAAGCCGAAGGGATTTCCGGAAAAAAAGACCCTCTTGAAGCAATGGAAACCCTTACCAAAACTTTCCCAAAGACTGGTATCATGATCACCTTGGGAGGCCAGGGAGTACGTTATGGACTGGGATCCGATATCCGCCATAGCTTTGGGACATGGAATGTGCCTGTTGTCGATACGACGGCGGCTGGTGATACATTCATCGGTTGTTATCTGGCGAATATTGCCAAGGGAAGAACTGTAGAGCAGGCACTTGAGGCTGCAAGCGCAGCTTCAAGTGTCACAGTGATGCGTCCGGGAGCAATGGACTCGATCCCTACTCCCGACGAGTTTTCTCTGCTTGAGAACTATTCCATCACCCGTTAGTGCTATAGAGGTATTCGGGAATATAGCCCCTGCTCTCAAATATCTTACGCTGCTGGCTACTCAGGATCTTCTTGCAGAGACGGACCGATTTGGGTGTCACCTCGACCAGCTCGTCATCTTTGATGAATCTGATAGCCTGTTCGAGGCTCATGGTAGAAATGGGTGTCAATGTGACAGCCTCATCTTTACCCGAGGCCCGAAGGTTCGTCAATTTCTTGGTCCGGGTAGGATTGCAGGTGAGATCGATATCACGGTTGTGCTCACCGATAATCATTCCCTCGTAAATCGGATCACCGGGAACAACAAACAACCGGCCTCGGGGTTCAAGCCCAAATAGACCGTAGGCAACAGCAGTCCCGGAACGATCCGAGATCAATGAACCGGTGAACCGATCCGGAAAATCACCACGATAGGCTTCATAGCCTTTCAAGATTGCGTGCATGATACCAGTTCCCTTCGTATCGGTCAAAAATTCATCCCGGTATCCGATCAGTGCCCTTGAGGGAATCTCGAACCGCATGGTTACACGGGCGTCGGTATCATACGTGATATCCATGAGCTGCCCTTTCCTTTTGGCGAGTTTCTCCATGATTATACCGCTATAATTTTCCGGGCAGTCGACGCGAAGGAATTCGACCGGTTCGAGTCGGTTTCCCTGTGCATCTTCCTTGAAAATGATCATTGGACGGCCAACACACAATTCAAATCCTTCCCGACGCATCGATTCAACGATAATGGCAAGCTGGAATTCTCCCCGACCCTTGACCGTAACAGTATCGTCTCCGGCATTCCGTTCCACTTTTATGGAAACGTTCTGCAATGCCTCTTTGCGCAATCGTTCATAGATTTTTGTCGATTGGACATGCTTTCCTTCCTGTCCAGCCAACGGAGAGATATTCTTGCTGAAGCGCATTGCTACAGTCGGTTCGTCGATCGTAATTCTCGGCAATGCCTTGGGTGATTCCTTGGTACATATCGTATCTCCGATCGATACCTTTTCCACGCCGGACAAGACAACGATATCTCCAGGACCGATACTCTCGGCTTCATGGAAGGTCGGACCGTCGTAACATTGCAGACGGGTTACCCTCAGGGGGACCTTGATGTTGTCTTCACCAACGCAGATAAGCGCATCGTTGGTGGTCGCGCTTCCATTGACGACTTTTCCTATTGCCAATCGCCCCAGGAAGTCACTATACCCCAAATCCGATACCAACATCTGGAACGGTTCCGAATCATCATATTGTGGAGCCGGTACTTCACGGACCATGATGTCCAGCAAAGCGTGCAAGTCTCCGTCCAATGCATCCGGTTCGAAACCACAGGAGCCGTCGCGTCCGATACAATACAATACGGGAACTTCCAGCATGGATTCATCGGGATGCAACTCGAGAAGAAGATCGTAGACTTCCTCCAACACTTCTTGTGGTCTCGCGTCCTGCCTATCGACCTTATTGATCACGATGATGACAGAAAGATGCAACGTCAGGGCCTTCTGCAATACAAACCGGGTCTGCGGCAACGGACCTTCCGCAGCATCGACCAACAATACCACCCCATTGACCATAGACAATCCGCGTTCGACTTCCCCTCCGAAGTCGGCGTGCCCTGGAGTGTCGATGATATTGATCTTCACTCCCTTCCAATTGACCGCGCAGTTTTTTGCACTTATTGTGATACCCCGTTCCCGTTCAAGGGCCCCGGAGTCCATTATCCTATCCTGTATATCCCTATTCGCAAACAAACCGCTCTGACGGAACAATCCGTCGACAAGCGTAGTCTTACCATGGTCTACATGTGCGATTATTGCGATATTTCTAATATGTTCGTTGGTTTTTATCATGACTGCGCAACTATAACACAATGCACCGAATTGCTATAGTACTCGGAAAGCGTTATCGGACAACTTTATGCAACTTCCGGCTATATAATCCTGTACAGTCAAAAAGGCACATGATAGAGTACGATTTGGGTATACTGCCAAAACAATAGAATTCCACTAGGGGTGTCATTTGCAATTTACACGTAAAATGCAGACGATCGTATTCAGTTTCTCTTTGATTCCTGCCATAGTGGTCATGGTTATTAGTATTGCGTCTTTTTCCGCTCGCTTCGAACCTTTCGCACGGCAAATGTTGGCATACGATGCCGACTTGTATGCCAACAGGATACAAACTTACTTGAATTACCAATTCATGGAGCTGAATAGGATCCGTGACAATATGGATACCCGTAGACAGTTGTCCATGGAAGATACCATTGGAACGAACCAGACTCGCGCCGCATACCTGGCAAGTATCCACAATCAAATGACATCACATCTTGCACGACATCCGGAAACACAAGCATTGTATGTCGAGGACAAGAATAGGAATATCATAGCGTACCAAGACCCCTTGTATCCCGGCCGCAGCTCCCATATCGTCCCGCTTCCATTGGAAGAGGGAACGGTACACTCCCGCATCGTATCATCGGTAATAACCGCTCCAGCCTCTTCGGCCAACGATGTATACGTTTTTCTTGGTCTCCCGGTAGTCGGCGACTCGGGTTATCAAGGAAGTGTATTCTCTGTCATGGAACTGTCGTATCTGCGGAACCTGGCCCAGGACGATGGGATGTTTTCATCAACCTTCCGGCTGGTTTACGATTCCTATGGGTCTGTGGTAGCCGTGTCCGGCAACGGCAAGAATTACTGGTCGGTGCAGGACTTGGACAACCGATCCAATCTTTCGTCAAAGTTGGCGATCGTCGACATGCAGGAGCATCCGGTCGGTGCGATCCCATTTTTGCTTGATGGAGAACGGTCGATAGGCCAATACCTATATATTCCCGAGCTTGGTTGGACTGTCTTCACCAGCATCTCAACCAAAGACATCATGAGCCCGATACTGGACACCATACCCGTATTCATCCTATTCACCATACTTTTCATGGTTGCGTTGATACTCGCATTGAACCATATCTCGACTCTGTTCGGTACTCCAATCCAAGCGTTGATCGATGGCATGGAGCATGTGAGAAGACATGACTACCGATACCATATCGAAATCGAGAGCAAGTATGAATTCAATGCGATCGTCCAAGCCTTCAATGCACTTATGGACCATGTCGCCCAGGATACGGAGGATTTGAGAAGACTCAACACGGAACTCGATACGCTTACCGCAAATCTTCCAGGGGGGCTGTTCAAATGTTCTCTTGCCGATGGCCTGCCATTTCTCCTGGTGAGCGAACCCTTTGTCACCCTCGCCGGCTATCCCGACAAGAAGACCTTGATCAACGAGTCGAACAACAGCTTCTTGCAAACTATCCATCCGGATGACCGTGTTTCTGTGGAAATGGTTATCCGGACAGCCTCAAGCGGAACCATGCTCGGTTCCTTCGAGTATAGGAACACCAATGCATCGGGAATCCAGTGGATATCCTGTTCGTTCAAGATACCAGAAGTGGAGACCAAGGATATCGGGTTGATCCTATTTGGAATGGCGGTGGATACGACGGCAATGCATGAGGCATTCGAACAGGTTCGCACCAGTGATGAACGGTACCGCATAATCCTGGAACAAACGGACGAAGTGATCTTCGAGTGGAGCATGGTACAGAAGAGATTCCTATTCATTTCCAGGGAGAAGAACTGGATCCGCATGTTTGGACTCCCCTTCCCCCCACAGGCCAACCTGTTGACCGGAGACCTGTACGAAATGCATCCTGCGGATCGGGTACGGTTCGAGGCAACATTGAAGGAGTTGGTCGAATTGTCGCTGCGAAGCACACGAATCGAAGTCAGGCTCACCAAAATGGAAGCCAAAGGCGACAAATATATCTGGACACGGTTCCTCCTCACCTCCCTATTCGACAATCAAGGTGGCGTCGAGCGGGTGGCGGGTCGGATACAGGACATCCATGACGAGAAGGTGGAATCGTTACGCTTGATCGGATTGTCACAGACCGATTCCCTCACGGCGCTTATGAATCGGAGGGGATTCCAGGCAAGCGTCACCAGAATTCTCGAAGTCGCTGACGGAAGTCAGAACCATCATGTGTTGATCATGATAGATGTGGATGATTTCAAGACGATAAACGACACCCATGGCCATTTGTTCGGCGATAACGTGCTGACCAAGATCGCTCTCCACTTGAAGACCACCTTCCGGGCAACCGATCTGTTCGGGCGCCTTGGGGGAGATGAATTTGCGGTTTTCCTTGTCAATTTCCCCGACCGGGAAATCCTGATACGAAAAATTACCGAGCTCCTCGCCAACTTGCGGCAAGACAACCTTTCCTGCAGTATCGGCATTGC
>PGXU01000056.1 GCA_002839335.1 Spirochaetae bacterium HGW-Spirochaetae-4 | reverse complement strand
TACCGGTACAGACGGAGATATGGATACTGTCCCCATTCTTTTGAGAATTGTTCATACAGGGCCTCCCGATTATTTCTCGCCTTCCAGTATATGGGAGATAACCATCGAAATAAAGGCTTTTGGGTGAACCTGTTCGAAGCGGGCAGAATGGAGGATATTTCTTCTACTCTCTCAGCTCTTTCAACATCCGCTGATACTCCTCGCGGGTAATCTTGCCTTCGGCGTAGCGGCTGCGAAGAATTTCCAGGACATCGCTGGAACTGTCGGGGTCACTTCGGCGAGACCGTACGAGAGCGACTACGACAACTGCAATGACAACAAGTATCACGATAATTGCGATCCAGCTCCACCAGTTGCCTGACCAACCCATCATGCTGGAGGGACCATAGCCCCATCCATAGTTGGATGAGGTGGGGTTGTAACGCGCGTTACGGTTCCAACCTCCCATCATTCCCGGTCCCATAAAGCCATATCCTCTCATGCCGGGTCCCCATGTGTCGAGATTTCCGTCGTTCTGGAGGTAATTGTAGGCAATCCAACGGTGGGTCGATGCGAGTTGCTCGGATCCTTCTCCTCCCATCATCTCATCCATCCATTCGTGTTGCTCTTCATCGGCAATCATGAGATCCATGACCGCATCGCCCAGTTCCTCAAGTAGTGCCGGACGTATCAGGTCGGGATCGATGAGCGTGATACTTGTCACGCCTTGATTCTGCTTGATTTCGTTGAGGATCACGTCGGCAGTTCTGCCGTGTCCTTCTTCCTGTGCCCAGAGTGTTGTTCCCACGATCAGGAACATGATACTCAAGGTTAAAACGAGTATTTTCTTCAATTTGTTGTCTCCTTCAATCCATCAATTTTTTTTCAGCAACATTCCGCAGGGGAGTGGGATGCGGAACTATAAGTCCTTTCCCTGTCCGAGTGATGTGACAACCCGCTTCAGCTTTTCCCGGATTTCCTCCGCAATAGGCTGAAGTGTTTCGTTGTCCACCGCTTGCATGGAGCTGACGGGATCTACCGCAGCTACTTCCACCATTCCCGGTTTCACTTCCTGAACGACCACATTGCATGGCAACAAGGTGCCTATCGCAGCTTCCGCTTCAAGAGCCTTGTGGGCAAAGGGCGGATTGCACGCTCCGAGTATTCGGTAGTTCCGAAATTCAATTCCGAGCTTCTGCTTCATCGTTGATCTGACATCGATATCGGCTAGCACGCCGAAGCCTTCTTCTTTGAGCACTTCAACCACCATTTCGACACACTTGTCGAAGGGTTGGTGAAGCGTTGCCGACATATAGTAACTCATACCTTTTTTCTCCTACGAGAGACTTCTCTTCATCGAGTCGAACTCTTCCCGGGTGATTTCACCCCTGGCATATCTCTTCTTGATCATCTCAAGCACATCATCGTCTTCTTCGAGATATGTGGCGCCTTTCTTACCAAACACATCTGTCTTGTACAGCACGAATACTATAAGAAGAATCCCTATGATTCCAAATCCCATCATCCTGGCCTCCCTCACCCCAGTGGGGGTGTATACCTAGTGTGTACAATTCTACCGGGTTCGCCTAGGGTAAAGCACTATTCTTTACCTAATCTTTACAAATCAAGCTCTTATCCTATCGGCTGTGGCACCCTTTCATTGTGACGAGCATGGGTTTTTTCACCATGGGAGGGGCGTAAAACCTTTCATAGATACCCCAAAAGACCATTTCCAAGTCTAAAAATGGTGATTTCCAATAGACTACAAACCAAGTATTCAGTACAGTAAACTACTCGGAACATTAGTTTGGTGCTACAAGGACGAGGTATGCTAGATATTGCCATTTGCGATGATGATTCCGGCCAATTGGCACTCCTTGCAGCCTATGCAACGGAGTGTATCCAAAAGCATCGCCTTGAAGCTTCCATCCACCAATTCCTGCATCCCGACGATCTGCTTCGGAGCTGCGAGAAACGACGGTACCAAATCTACATTTTGGACATTGTCATGCCCATGGTCAGCGGTATCGGGGTAGGCAAATCCATCCGCGAACACGATTGTGAAGCGTTCATCCTCTATGCGACTTCCGAACCTGGTTTCGCCCTCCAATCGTTTGCGACAAACCCCATCGATTACCTGCTCAAACCTATCGACAAACAGCAACTTTTCAAGACCCTTTTGCTGGCTGTCTCCAAACTGGAAACTTCGCAGAAGTGCACGTGCATGGTGAAAACCCCGGAGGGAATACAGGTCTTCCGATTGTCGGAGATACTTTGTTGCGAATATTCCAATCACAAGGTGATCTATACGTTGGCAGGGGCAAGGACAGTCACCACGTGCGTCATCAAAGGTACATTCCCTCACCATATCGAAGAACTTTTGCAGGACAAGCGTTTTGTACGACCGCATGTCTCCTTTGTCATCAATATGGATTATGTTGAAAGCTTCACCAAAGCAAGATTCACCCTCCGATACGGACACTCGGTTCCCATCGTAGCCAAACGCTACAGTATGGTTCGGGATACCTATTTGGACTACCAATTGGCCAAGGGGCACGTCCATGAATGATTTGATCAGCAATATCCTGCGGGGCAGTATTACCTCCTTTATGAATGTCCTGCTTCTCTTTACCCTGACCAAGCCAAAATACGGTCGCGGCAGTACCGCCCTCGCAGCAACGCTGGTCTTTGTGATCAATATCGCCACTACATTCTGGTTCTACGTATATGGGGACCTCACCGCATTGTCGCGCTTCAATATCGTGATGTTCATCATACTTGGTGTTTGCCTCAAACCGTTGTCAAAAGCGAGTTTCATGCAATGGAGTTTCAATTTTCTCACCACCCTCAACATCATGATGATCATCATTATCCTCAGCTTCCACTTGGGCAAACTCTTTCCTTACCCACAGTATACCCACACACTCATTCGTCTTGGACTCTATCTCACAATCATCCTCCTGCTCCAGCAATACCTGCAGCCCCTCTACCGTTCGGTCGCCAGCAACTGGAAGATATTCTCCCTATTGGTCATCTGCATATTCATCAACCTGTCCTATTATTTTTATGTGACCAATGATATCCAGAACACATTGCTTACCGCCAAATGGCCACTTTTCCTCCTGGTCATGCTTTCCCTGGCTGCGTATGGTACCGTTTTCTATTCACTGAAAAGCTTCACAGCGATGCATGCCCTGGAGACTGAGAATCTGAGAATCCACCACGATCGGATACTACTCTCCCAAGCAGCCTCGACCATGACGGAGAAGTTGCAGCTCATGGACAAGGTGGCCAATGAACACAGCATCGTCTCCCATGACCGCAGACACTTCAACAGCATGCTCCTCGGACTTTTGAGACAAGGTGAGATCGGGGAAGCCATAATCTGTTTGCAACAGCAAAATGAAATCAAAGCACCGGAAAACAGAGTCTACTGTGAAAACAAAGCGGTGAACGCCACAGTCGGGTATTATGTGGACATGGCACAGCAGAACGACATACCGACAAGGATCAACCTCTCCATAGAGGCCCTCCTGCCTATCGACTCGCTGGAATTGGCCTTGGTGGTAGCGAACCTCTTTGAGAACGCCATCCATGGTGTCTCTCTTCTACCAGAAGGCCAGAATCGATACATCAATCTCACGTGCCATCAGGTTGGACGGCTCTTGCTTGAAATCTCCAACCCTTGCTTGGAGACTGTAACCTTGGATTCGGAAGGACTTCCCCATTCCGACCAGGAAGGTCATGGGCTGGGCACGAAGAGCATTGCGGCATTCGCCGCCAAGTACAATGCAGAGCTGCTCTACCGTGTTCAGGACGGTCTGTTCAGGGTGAGGCTACTCGTCTAACACCCCGGCATGTTGTAAGTAGAAAACCGCGTCGTTTACGTAATATCGTCCCTTCCCGTAGGCAAGCCTGCTACGCTAATGCCCAAATACAACCTCGTATTTTATCCTGTTGCACCTGTTTTGTTTCACGCAAGCATGGATGCAACCGGCATTCTCATGCAAGGGGTCGATAGATGGTTTCCAGGTTTCGAACTTCAGCTTGCCTAGGGCTACTTCTTCTCATGTCTTCACTATCGATTTTCGGTTCAGGAAATCCCACCTACTTGCTGGTGAAACCGACAACCGAAACAGTGCAGGCTATTCGTTATCAAAGTGGCGCCTTGCCTACAGGTCCTTGGATAGAAATGGATATGTCTATTCCTACACTTGTCCTCCAAGAGTTTGACAGCCTGCACGACAGGCTCTATATCCAGCAATCGGAAGACAAGCTGAGTTGGAGCAGCAGCTACGAGTACAGCTACGACCCGGCAACAGAAGCTTGGACAATTCATAGTGGTGAAACCAGGAACCCCTCGCTTATCGATTCTTTGGACATCAAGCTGTATGGTCTCTATCCCATTTTCAAGAGCACGACCTGCTACTCCCATGTGCTCGGAGCTGCACTGAAAATGAACTTCTCCCTGGACAACCAGAACCGCCTTTTCGGCTATGGGGAGATAGCATACAGCAAGGGACCGTCAAATACCGATTGGGTCGAATCCATGCAAGCGGTCAACATGTCGGTAGGAATAGGGTATGGGTTTGACGTTGCCGACAAGCTGCAGGTTATCCCCGAGCTCGGATATGGCTTGGTACTGCATTTGCTCGATGCAGACTTCGACGAGGATGGAACAAGTACTGCTGAGACGTTCCTCGACCAGCAGGTTCGGTTCTCGCTGAACTTGGGTTACGCACTTACCGAAACCTATGAACTCATCGTTGCCCCTCTGGGTGTCCTGTTCTTCGAGAAAGGTTCGGTCGGTACGCTCTTTGGCCTCCACACTGGCCTTCGATTCAACTTCTAGGGGACAAACATGAAGAAATACCTGACACTCCTGCTTGCAATTGCCTTGATCCTGCTCTCTTTTGTCGGTTGCAGCGACATGATGGAAAAACTTGGCAAGATTTCCCTTACCATTGCATTGGATACTCCCGATATTGACGTTGCCTCCTTCTCTCTGGAGGGAACGCTTTCAAATAGCAGCACTAGAGTCGTATGGCATGATATCGCTACCCCCAGGCACACGCTCTCGGCACTGAAGAGTGGAACCTGGAATCTCACGGTCACTGCATTGGATGACGATGGGGAGCAGCTGGGTGTCGGTACACAACAAGTCCACCTCAAGGAAGGTCAGATAGTGGAAACCACACTCCTGGTCGTCTTCACCCAAGCTATTCCTTCGGCAGGCGGTTTTACCCTCTCTTCTCCCTCGCGTTACGATAGTTCTGACGGTGAGCTTGCGGGAACGACCCAAAACATGGAGTACAAACTGGCTTCATCCCCGGAAGATGCTCCGTATACGGCCTGCACCGAAGGTACAACCATCCTGGGAGCCGGGACCTATTTGGTCAGGTACGCGGCGGCACACGGGCTGCATGCCAGTGAACCCATCTCTGTAACAGTACCGGACTACCAACCGATCCAGCTGACGATAGGGGACCCGACGCTGACCACCAGTAAAATCTATGATGGCACAACAGGGGTTCGCGGTACGGTTACACTTGGAGCCCTCGGTGGAGTACGAGAATCGGACACGGTAACAATAAGTGCCCAGGCGACGTATGACAACAAATCTGCTGGAAGTGGGAAGACTATCACGGTCGCCTATACACTCGGTGGACCTGATGCCGACAACTACATTAAACCGGTTGATAAAGCAGTGATGGGAGTCATCGAGAAGAGACAGCTTACCATTACAGAAACAAGCATCGCCACTTCCAAAGTATACGACAGGGCGACATCTTCCGTGGTCATCTCCCACGGCGCCCTCTCTGGAATTGTGACAGGCGATACCGTCACCGTGACTGCGAGTGCAGCATACATTGACAACTCTGCAGGAACCGACAAAACAATCACAGTGAGCTATGCACTGGGCGATACTGATGCCGGTAATTATCTCAAACCGATTGATGATCCCTCCTTCATCGGAGAGATCACCAAGAAACCCCTCACCGTCTCAGGTACCGAACCTACACTTGCCAAGCAATATGACGGCACTACTTCGGTTCAGCTATTGAACAACGGGAATCTCATAGGGGTCGTCCCTGGTGATACAGTGACCTTGCAGGCAACAGCAACCTATGCCGACACGAGCGTGGGAAGTGAAAAACAGATAACCGTCAACTATGCAATCAGTGGCGATACCGCCAATTATCAAGTTCCCGAGGACGCTGCGTTCGATAGCGGCCGGATTACTCGAAAGCAACTGACTGTTTCGAATCTTGCTCTTACTTCCAACAAGGTGTATGACGGCACGACTTCTGTATCAACCCCTTCATTCTCTTTCGATGGAAAGGTTCTGGGCGAGGATGTACAGGTGACGGCAACCGCGACCTATGACTCCCCTTCAGCGGAAACCGGAAAACAGATTACCGTTGTCTACGCCCTCGAGGGAGACGACAAGGACAACTACCTCAAGCCGGTCGATCCTGCAGCCACCTTCCCGGGAGTGATCACAAAGAAACAACTGGCTGTAAGCGGAACAGCCCTTACGCTGAACAAGGTATATGATAGAACTGCTACCGCAGCAATTACTACATCAGGTACGCTTCAGGGAGTTCTGGCAGGAGATGCGGTCTCTTTCAGCGCCGTTGCCGCCTATGACTCGATCACAGCGGGTGAGAACAAGTCTGTCACTGTGGTTTATTCCCTCACCGGTGATGGAATGGATAATTACTTCAAGCCGGCCAACGATGTACACACAGGTGTAATACAGAAACGACAACTTCAGGTGACGACACCGCCTACAGTAGCAACGACGAAAACCTACGACAGGACTCTGGGCGCTGAGATTACGCAACAAAGCGCCTTGACTGGTGTTATTCCAGGAGACTCGGTAACGTTGGTTGCCAATGCCGCGTATGTGGCAAGACATGCCGGGACTGAGAAACCAATTTGGATATATTACAATATCGATGGTGTTGATAAAGATAATTACCTAAAACCTGCCGATATCTTGGCAACAGAGCATGGAATCATCACCAAGAAACAACTCGCCGTTTCAGGAACAACCATCACAGCGGACAAAGTGTATGATGGGACAACTTCCGTTGCGGTGAAATCACACGGCATCCTGGCAGGCGTTGTTGTTGGTGATACGGTATCGATGCAGGCGACAGCAACCTACGATACCAAGGCGGTAGGAACAGACAAACCCATTACCCTGACGTACACCTTGATAGGAACAGACAAGGACAACTACTACAAACCGGATGACTGGATTGCTACTCAAGAGGGTGTAATCACCCCGAAACAACTCGGTATTCAGATTCTTGACTTACCGTCCACCAAGGTATATGACGGTACAGCCTCTGCTGCGGCACCCACATTCAATCTCTTTGGAAAGCTTTCGTCCGATAATGTAGCGGTAACGGCAACGGCCACCTACGAGACCCCTGCAGCGGGAACTGGCAAACGGATTGCAATCACCTACTCGCTCTCGGGAACGGACAAGGATAATTATATCAAACCAAACGACTTGCTTACAACGCCATCATGCGCAATCATACAGAAACAGCTTACGATTAGTGCTCCTACCTTGGAGAGTGTTACAAAGACCTACGATGGTACAACAGCTGTACATGGTACTGTCACTCCAGGTTCGCTCTCTGGTGTTCTCGAAGGAGAGGTCGTTACCGTAGGAGCCACTGCACAGTACGGGTCCGCCAACGTTACCTATACAATAAATGGACTATTTAACCAGATCACAGTCAAATACACGTTAGATGGGATCAATGCAGGCAATTACGCCCCGCCAGTCTGGGATTTCCGTTGGGGAGCCATCGAACCAAAGCAACTGAGTGTCATTGATACCCTCTTTCCTGCATCAAAGGTCTATGACAAGACATCTGCAATCACCATTACATCACCCGGTGCGTTGTCCGGTGTGATTGAAGGTGATGATGTAATTCTCACCAATGTTGTTGCTTATTATTCTGGTACGTACAATGCGAATGTAGGAACCGACAAGGCCGTTACCATCAACTATACCATCGAAGGTGAGGATAAGTACAATTACAACCTGGATAGTGATACAAGCAGAAAGGCCTCAATTACACCAGCTCTCCTGACAGCGACGGTAGGAGACTATACCCGGACCTACGGTGAGAATCCTCCAAACTTTGAAGTCGATGTTTCCGGATTTGTAGGAAGTGATAGCGCTACCAACACTGTGGGGTATACTTCTCCTACTGCAAGTGCAGGAACAAATTCCTCCTCTGCTGCAGGAACCTACACGATTGCCATATCAGGAGGTAGTGCCACTAACTACATCTTTGATGTAAGCGACACGGGAACCCTTACTATCCAAAAACCTGCGGGGCCTGCCATCAGCGGTACCATAGCCGGCTATTTCCCCAATTCAAACGAAAGCCAGATGATCATCAACGTTACCGGGTTCACGCCCGATCAAACGGGAATTGAGGCGCAAATTGCCTACTATGGTATCTTCAACCTCTATTATTCTGATCTCGTGATCGACAGTCGCGGCAGGGCGGTACTCTACATGCCTTCCGCTGCGACAACAGCGACAAAGATTCGTTTCAGGGTGAAAGAGACAAGCTCCCATGCACCTGGTCCTGCAACAGAGATTGCTCTCGTTGCACGACCGCTTGCAATTGGGGACTATTATGAAGGGGGTATCGTCGCTTATATCTCCACAAGCTCCACTCTTGCTGAAGAAACACACGGTTTGATTGCGGCAAAAAGTGATATATCATCCACAGGAGTTCCTTGGTCGAATAGCACGACTACCATTGTCGGAACGTCATCAGGTATCGGAACAGGACTGAGTAATACCGATAAGATTGTTACCTCTCTGGGATACGCGGCTAACTCCTGGGCCGCAGGTAAGGCCCGCTTCTACACAGGAGGAGGGTATAACGACTGGTTCCTGCCTTCAAAAGACGAGTTACACAAATTGCGCCTGATGTTTGATCATATTGGTAATTTTACAACACCAGCGTTCTATTGGAGTTCAACTGAGGAGAGCATGTCGACGGTCTATAAAGGAGATACTGTGTTTACGACAGAATTTGCTTTCACTAGTGGAAATGTAATAAATGTTGCTTTTTCAATGAAAACATGGGAATTTTTAGTCCGTCCTGTCCGGTATTTTTAATACCCAGATGCCTTCATTCCTTGCGGGGAAGTGTGTATACTGACCGGCAAGGAAATCGAGCGTACGAAAGGATAGGCATATGAACCATAGGATTGTAGATGTGCAGCTGTATTGTGCCGAGTCGACGATGAGCCGGCCGATAGCAGATTCCACCCACGATATCTCCACGATCAAGTTCTATATCGTCGAGGTGACGAGCGCGAGCGGAATCACCGGTCAGGGGTATCTGTTGAGCTTCCATTATTCGCCGAAGGCCATTGAAGGCGCCTTGCAGGATTTGAGGAAATTCATTCTCGACCGGTCGTATTGCATCCATGAACCTTTGCGGATCCAGCACGACTATGAGATCGAGTGCGAATACTTTGGCAATCTCGGCTTGTTGCGTTGGGCCTATGGCGCCCTGAATGTCGCCTTGTGGGATGCATGGGGCAAGACGCTGGGGCAAAGCATCCACCGCCTCCTTGGCTCCAATGGCAAGAGGATCCCTGTCTATGGCAGTGGTGGCTGGCTGAACTATACCGAGCAAGAGTTGTTGGAAGAGGTGCTCGGCTACAAGAATCGGGGCTTCACCGCAGTGAAGGTGAAGGTGGGCAGTCCGGATATGCAGCGCGATATCGAACGGCTGCACAAGGTACGCGAGGCGCTGGGAAGTTCCGTTCGGATCATGATGGATGCCAACCAGGGGATGGGTGTGGGTGATGCGATCAAGCTCTCCAACCTGGTGCAGGACCTGGGAATCCAATGGTTTGAGGAACCTGTGTCCAACACCGATTTTGCCGGCTACGAGACCATCCGCAACAAGACAGGCATTTCTTTGGCGATGGGTGAGCGCGAGTACGATATGCAGGCGCTGAAGGAATTGGTCCGACGCAATGCGATCGACCTCTGGCAGCCTGATTTGCTCAGGCTTGGGGGAGTAGAGGCGTGGAGGGCGAGTGCCATGGTTGCCGATGCCTACCATCTGCCCTGTCTGCCCCACTATTACAAGGACTACGACGTTCCCCTACTTGCTACGGTTGCCAATCCTTTCGGAGCTGAGAGTTTCGATTGGATCGATGGAATCATCGACAACAAGATGGTGATCGACAACGGGTACGCTATCCAGCGGGAGGGTAGCGGTTGGGGGTTCAGTTTCCTCAAGCAGCATCTGAACCAGTTGTCCACTTAAGGATTTCGTGGGAATTTTTCCTGTCACCCTGTTTCCACATTACACGTTAGGAAAAGACTGGGAACCCATTTTCCAAGTTGAATGAGGATTTTCTTCCTGATATCGGTTGTTGGCTGAACTGGCAATGCAAATGATCACTAAGGATTTGTACCGTCCCCGCGTCCTTTTTACGTATGCCGTCAAGGAGTCGCCGGTGGTCGTTTTGCCTCTTTTCATGGTCCTGGGGCTCGCAGAGATCCTCAGCTCGTCGGATAAACGAGTCCTTGATAAAATCGTAGGTTTGTGAAAGTACCGAATTGCCCGCAAGTTTTGTAATCTGATGGTGAAATTCGAGATCCAATTCATGGAAGGAACGATAGTCTGAGGCTTCAAGAGCCTTCTCCATTCTTCTGACGGTAATGTATAAGTCATGGAGATCCTCTGTTCGATCCGAAGAGATGTAGGACTGCAGAGCACTTGTTTCTAAAAATGCCCTAGTCTCCATGATTTGGTGGCAATCCTGTACATCCAACTTTATGAACTTATTTAATACTGACGTGTTGATACTGTCAAGAAAACTGGATAGTGAAGTCTCATTTATGATACAACCATATCCTTGGACTGTATGCAATAACCCGATGCTTTTGAGCTTGCTGATACCTTCCCGTACGCTCGTCCTTCCGATTTGGAAGCATTCGGCAAGTTCTTTCTCTGTCGGTAGCAAATCTCCCGGCTGCAGGTTGTTCTCCTCAATATACTGGACAAGCCGTTCAGCGACAAGATCGGAGAGTTTTTCCTTTTCCAATGGCATTGGTTGCATGACTATTATTCCTTTGAATTATTAAAATTTCAGGAACGACAAGCCTTTGCGTGAATTCAACAAACGCTTCTCAGCTTCTTTTCCCGCATGCTGCGCAAGGCAGGAAAAGATGATATCTATAGTTGCCAGTTGTACATATCGTGATACAATCGACTCATTGCGATAGGTCGTTTCGAATGACTGGATGGGGAAGTAGATATCGGAAAGTTGCGCAAGCTGGGAGTTTTCCTCTCCCGATATACAGATAATCGGAATTTTTCCCTTGACGAGAGAGGCTTGTGCGACGATGTTCTTGGTCTCTCCAGAGAAGGAGAAGCAGAAAAGGATATCCTTTTCCCTCGGATTGCCGAGGATGATTGCTGTAGTGTGTTCGTCAGTCGTGAAATGACAATCGAAACCTAACCTTGAGAGCTTCACGAAGAGGTCATAGGCTGCAACACTGGAGGTTCCATATCCGAGAATAATGATCCTTTGTGATTGCTCGATTAGTGTTATGATCTTATCCAGAATATCATCTTCTAGGTCATTGTTGTTCATATCCAATACATGTTCGACGGATTTATATATCTTTTTTCTAACAATAAATATAGAGTCAGTTGGTAGTATTGTGACGAATTGATCGGGAGTCGATTGCCCCTGGTTTGCAATCTCGGTTGCGAGGGTGACTTTAAACTCATGATAGCCGGAAAACCCAAGTGCTTTGTAGAATTTTACTACAGAAGCCTCACTTCTGGCACCTGATGCCGAAGTGAGGCTTGAAATGGACATATTTATCGCCTTCTGTGGATTGGATATCACAAAACTGCCAATTTTCTTTTGAATAGGCGGGAGGAAAGCAAGATTCCTTTTTATCGTCGATATGATATCCATAATCCTCGCTGATGTACTGTCTCTTTTATGCAGTATAGCATTGAGAATGAGCTATGCCAATATACCTTGCTCTCCAATCATTTTCCAGGTCTTATCATAGATATCCTTCGAGATATCCTTGAATGGAGATCGCGGATATCCGGGATCAATTCCCCGCATCCTAAGTATCGCATAGATCATTGTGAGTGTTTGGTCCATCTTGATTATATTTCTCGCATTAAGGACGGCGAGTTGTTTCCTACCGGTCTCCATGTGATCTCCTGCTTTCCACGTCTCATAGAAGTCCGTCATGAACTCGGGAAAACAGTTGGCTAGACCCGCGATTACACCACATGCTCCTGCGTCAAGAGCTCCAGCAGCAACCGCTTCCGTACCTATGATGAATTGAAAATCGGGTTTTGAAACCGCGAGTTTGTAGTTATAGAAGTTAACGAGGTCGAAAGACGAGTCCTTGACACCAGCGAGACCGTAATCGGCGAGTGTTCTCAAGGTCTGTGGAGTGACCGGATTGTTTGAAAGATCGGGATTATTATAGAGAAATACAGGAATACTCACTGCGTCGATCAGAGCCTTGTAGTGCTCGATCAGCTGTTCCTGAGAATAATGATAATAATAGGGTGGGATAGCACCAATCGCGTCAGAACCGACGATCTCGGCATGCTTTGCCAATTCTATCGCTTCGGTTGTGGTTGCTGCTCCAACATGAATGATTGCGAAAGCTGATCCCTTCTCTTCGTTCACGATGCGAGCTACCAATTTGCGTTCCTCAGTGGTCATCAGGGGACCGCTACCATAGGTACCACAGGGATAGAACCCCTGTACGTGTCCTGCGAGCCAACCGATCAGTTTACGCATTGTTTTCTCATCGATGTTACCTTGTTTGTCAAAACAGGTAATTACAGGTGGAATGATTCCTGAAAAAAGTTTCATAGCCATTTGATTCTCCTTCTAACTTGTATTTTATTTTATTTTACGTAATATTCCGTAAAAATACAATAAAAACTCATTAAAAATAAAAAAATTTTTTTGTTGACAGGTAACAAAGCCAATGGTAGGGTTGCTGTATGAAGGAGCGAAACATGGGGAAAATACTGGTGTGGGGTGAGCCGATGTTCGGTTTCTACCCCATTGATAGTCCTAGAATCGAGAAATGCAGCACTCTGAGTATGACTTGGGGTGGGGATGCGTCCAACTTTGCCATTGGGGTCGCTCGAATGGGGTATCATTCGGTATTCTTTACTGGGCTTGGCAAAGAACCATTTGGAGATGGATTCATCGATCTCTGGCAAGAAAACGGTGTTGATGTTTCCCAGGTCATACGGGATCCAATCAGACGGACCGGGTTCTATTTCGTATCATTCATTGATGGAAAGCATAGCCTGACCTACTATCGAGACAATTCTGCAGCGACAGCAATCCAATTTGCCCAACTCGATCAGCAAATTCTCAAGGACAGTGTTGTCTTTCACTTTACCGGCACAGGACTTGGTATGGGAGTTGATGCAAGGGCGCTATGTCAACAAATCGTAGAAGCAAAGAAGAAGGATGACTGTATCATCTCCTTTGATGTCAACTTTAGGAAAATGCAGTGGAACAACCCAATTCTCGCGGAGAGGGAGATATCTCGTGCAATCTCCTTGGGGGTGACTCACCTTGAAATAACGGATGACGAGATGGTCTCACTGGGTTGGGGCTCTGATCTTGAAGCCTTGATCAGACGGTTCGCAACACTTCAAGTAATCGCCTATAAACGAGGTCCAAAAGGCGTGACTATAAGAACACGTGAAAGAGAATTCGATTCACCGGCGTTTCCAGTAACTGTAAAGGATACGGTTGGTGCTGGCGATAGTTTTAATGTCGGATTTATTCTCTCCCTCTTGGAGGGGAAGAGCCTTGAGGAAGCTGCAAGAATAGGGAACGCGACAGCTGGTCTCACCTGTACTGGTCTCGGACCGATCTCATCAGCCCCCTCTCGCAAAGAACTCGATACGTTCCTTGCGGTACAAGTTTAGGCTTCACAAGGAGCGCGGAACACATGGTCAATGATACATTCATGGCGAATTGTAGTCTCAATGGAAAGGTCGCTCTAATCACTGGAGGTGCGACTGGACTCGGACTAGGAATAGCTCGGTGTATGCATGCAGCGGGTGCTACCGTCATACTCGTCGGCCGGAGGAGTGAAAAACTTGACGAGGCCTGTACCTGCTTGGGTGGGGATGCTTATCGTTATCAGTTTGACATCACTGACTGGGAAGCTCATGAGCAATTTGCAAAAAAAGTCCTGGATGATTTTGGACAACTCGATATCTTGGTTAACAATGCCGGTATTCAGTATAAAGCAACTTTTCAGGACGTCCGGCTCGAGGACATGTCAAGTACATTCGATGTCCATGTCAAGGCAGGTTTCGCTTTGACCCGTGCATTCCTGCCTTCAATGATGGAGCGAAAGGCAGGTTCTGTCATATTCATCTCCTCTATGGCTGGATTTATAGGATTGACAAACCAAATCAGTTATGCTGCCGCAAAATCGGCGATTATGGGATTAGTTCGAACATTTTCGAACGAAGTCTCGCACTGTGGAATTCGGTTCAATGCGGTTGTTCCCGGCTGGTTTGAGACTCCTATGATGCTAAAAGCCATGGGAAATGATCCAAAGCGGCAGGAGAAGGTACTAAATCGGACGGCAATGCATCGCTTCGGACAACCTGAGGATATCGGATGGGCCGCCGTTTACCTCAGTTCGGAAGCATCGAAATTTGTCACAGGCACATCATTGGTAGTTGATGGTGGAGCCCTTTCAGGGTTCTGAGCAACCGGGAATCAAAAACGTTGACGTTTTAATGGGTAACAATATTTTTTCTGATAATTGTCAAGAGAGGACTATATGATCTGTAATGTCTTGGAAAATATAAATACCTTGGCTATCGAGGAACGGCCGATACCGAATCCGAGTCGAGGACAAGCCCGGATTCGGACAACCTTGGCGGGTATTTGCGGTTCAGATATTCATGCACTTCATGGATTGCAGCCGTCGCTTTCCTTCCCGACGGTGATGGGCCACGAATTAGTCGGGGTAGTTGATGCTATCGCGGCATCGGAGTCTGATGGGGAATTCCAGATCGGTGATCGGGTTGCCATCGATCCCTCCTTTAGATGTGGGAAATGTGAGCTCTGCATATCCGGAAAGGAAAACGTTTGTGAGGAGTTGCGGGTTCTTGGAGTCCACTGTGATGGGGGATTTGCAGAATATTTCCTTTGCGACCTTGGGATGCTTCATAAGATTCCCGACTCACTTCGCTTTGAAGAGGCTGTGTTCAGTGAACCTCTGAGTATTGCAATGCATGCGATCTCACGTATGACCTCGAATACTAGGAAGAAAGCTGCGATCATTGGAGCTGGTCCTATAGGGCTCGCTCTCTTGATCGCATTGAAGGAGGTTTTCGAGGAAGTAATTGTCTTTGAGGTGCTTGAGAACAGGAAGTCGGCGGCACATGTCATCGGCGCTGAGCTTGTCCTCGACTCTCTTGGAGACAACTATCCGCTCGAGGATATCGATGTGGTCTTCGATAGTGTATCGACTCCCTCCACTGTGACACTGACGGAACAAATCATAAGGCGGGGTGGGGAAGTGATTATCGTCGGCATGGCGAAACCGGAGGTTGGCTTCAAATTATTGCCAATCTTGAAAAAGGAGCTCTCTGTCAGAGGAACAAGGATGACTAGGCGTGAGGATTTCAAGTCTGCGTTGGAACTGCTAGTTAGGACTGATCCGAAGTCGATTCAGGCAATTATTACCGGTTATTGGGGCTTGACAGATTCAATTGAGGCCATTCGGCATGCTGAAACACATACCGAGACATGTATTAAAGAAGTTTTGGATTGCAGGAGGTAGGAGGGATGCACAACATAGCAATCATCACGACAGCGTTCGGAAATGGTTTGCAGGATAGGGAGAATTCATATGCTGCCTTGGCGGATGATTTGGGGCTGCGGATTCGCTATTGCACCAAGGATGAGTTGATCGCCGATTCGAAGGGGATCGAGGGAGTGATCGTCGGCGTGGAAATTGCTGATGAAAGGCTGTTTTCGTGTCCCGACCTGAAAGTGGCCATGAAATTCGGTGTTGGACTCGACAATTTCGATATGGAGAGTGCCGAGAAAGAGCATGTACAGGTAGTGAATATGCCTGGTATTAATAGTGATGCAGTTGCTGAGATGACGATTACTCTGATGCTCTGTGTATCTCGAATGATTCTACCGATGGCCCGATGTCTATCCGAAGGTAACTTCGTGCAGCACTGTTCGCATACAGTGCAATATAAGAAACTCGGCATCATTGGTATGGGAACCATTGGGCAGAAAGTGGCTAAAGTGGCCGCTGCTCTCGGAATGGAGTGTCTTGGCTACGATATTCGGCCGCTTGAGGCAGAAGGAGTAACTATGGTCAATCTGCCGACATTGTTTTCACAATCGGATGTGATTACTGTACATATCCCGTTAATGGAGGCCACTCGACATCTGATTGGCGAAGAAGCTTTCTCTCTTATGAAGCCGGGTGTGATATTGGTCAACACCTCCCGGGGTGGAGTTGTAGATGACAATGAATTGTACCAACGGCTCCAGGATGGTCGGATTATGGGTGCGGGTCTTGATGTTTTTGAAAACCGAGAGATCAGAAGCAAACTTGCTGCACTTGAGAACGTGGTTTGCACTCCCCATGTTGCCGCATATACCCATGAGACGCTCCGATTCATGGAAGATACTGCATTGAAAAAGATAAAAGCCTGCATGGCAGGTGAAAGTTTTAACGATATTTCCAAAGGAGGAAATGTATGAAGAAGGTATGTGTGGCATTAATGTTGCTTTGCATCGTATTGTCTTCAGTTTTCGCAACAGCACAAGCTGAAGTTTCGACAGAGAATTATCCGAACCGTTCAATACTGATGATCGTTCCGTTCGGACCTGGCGGTGCTACCGATCAGCTTGCCCGGGTTACACAAAAAGTGATGGAAAAGGAACTTGATCAACCCTTCACTGTGCAAAACATGGCTGGTGGCGGTACTTCAATCGGAACGCAGTATCTGATGGATCAAAAGCATGACGGTTACACCGTAATGGCAGCGCCGACCGATATTGTCAGTATCGGTGTCATGGGTCAGTCACAATTCACTTACAAGGATCTTTCCTATCTTGGAATTGGAGTTGCTGTTCCTGCAGTCTTTCTGGTGAATCCAAATTCGAATATCAAGACACTGGAGCAGTTGGTCGCAGCGATGAAGGATGAAAAACTTACAGCCGCTGTAGCCGATGCCGGTTGTGCTTGGACACGATCTACAGCGTTGCTCTGCAATGAAACTGGTGTTCAACTTCCTGAGTTCGTTCCTTCTGGTGGTGGGTACAATGCTGCCGTCGCGGCGATGAAAGGTGATGTGGATTTTGCTTGTTGTGGATTCGGCGAGGCGATGGAACTGATCAAAGGCGAGAAGCTTCGAGCGCTTGCGTACTGGGGTTCCGAGGAGTTTGCGCTTCCCAACGGTACGATGGTTCCCAACGCAAGTAAGATTTACCCGAAGCTTCAGAAGTATGATCCGTTCGGCGGCTGGGTAGGGTTTGCCGTTCCCGCAGATACGCCGAAGCCGATCCAAGAGAAGTTGATCGCTGCTTATAAGACAGCTCTCGCTGATCCTTCCTTTGACAAGTTCTGTGAGACACAGGTCATGTTCCCAGTCAAGCTGTTCGGCGATGAAGCCCAAGCATATGCAGAATTGAGCTCCCGTGTGAATGCCTATATGTTGTGGGATCTTGGATTCGCAAAAATCGATCCTGCGACTCTCGGTCTACAGAGGCTATAAGATAATATAGAAATTTTAATGATGTGAGGTTAGTACTATGTTCATACTTGAACTGATTGTAAGTACAATCACTTCTCTGCTGTTCCTATTCTTTTTGGTGACATCACTTGGGATGGAAGGTACGGGCAATCCCTTGGTCGGTCCAGGTGTATTCCCCTCCATTCTATCGTCTATCATCTTGATATGCAGCATTCTATGGTTGATTGATTCTGCGGTTGCATTTCATAGAAGCCGGAAGAGTATTGAAACGAAAGAAGTGAGTGTATCCATGCAAGGACTGTTTCACCTCAGCAATGAGAGCAGACGTCTTGCGATTATCATCATTCTGACTGTGCTGTACATCTTGGTCCTGATGCCGTTGGTCGGGTTTGTGATCTCGACGTCAATCTTCCTGTTTATTAGCGTGATGTTGTTCTATGGAAAATGGTCAGTTGCTTTGATTGTTGCCTTCTCGTTGTCCTTGGTGATGTATGTACTATTCCAGTTCGTGCTTCACCTGCCGATGCCGAGATAGATTGGAGAGGGGAAAAATCATCATGAATGAAGTATTGAATCTTGCATCATTAATGCAACCAAAGACTCTGGTGTTTGCCATTGCGGCAACTTTCCTTGGCATCGTGGTGGGCGCCCTTCCAGGTCTGACCGCCACGATGGCCGTATCAATCCTTGTTTCCTTGACCTTTGGATTGAACACTGCGGAAGCGATTGTAATCCTGGTCTCAGTTTTTCTCGGAGGTATTTACGGCGGCTCAAGATCTGCTATCCTTCTGAATGTACCCGGAACTCCCTCCTCGGCGGCAACCGCACTCGATGGATGGCCGCTTTCCAAACGGGGCGAGGGAGGAGAGGCAGGCATACTTGTAACGACATTCTCCTCTCTCGGCGGTATCCTCGGACTGATTGTTTTGGCACTTCTTACCCCTGTAATTGCGAAGTTTGCACTCAAGTTTGGTTACTGGGAGTATTTTTGGCTTGCGATGATGGGAGTGTTGATCAGCGCAACACTAACCACAGGTGAGGTGAAAAACTACAAAGGGATTATCACCGGTTTCGCAGGGATGCTTATCGCCTGTGTAGGGCTCGATCCGATTCACGGATTGCCTCGTCTCTGTTTCGGGGTACCCCAGCTTTACGGGGGGATTAACTTAGTGCCGGCAATGATCGGGCTATTCGGTCTAACGGAGGCCTTCTATGCCTTGATGGAACCTTCTTCACACGATATCCTTGATCTTGGACCGGAAGCGAAGTTGGGCTCGCTGGTGAAAAAGAGCTTCTTGTTGCTTAAGAAGTATCCTGTAAATTTTTTCCGATCAAGCATCATAGGAACTTTTATCGGTGCACTGCCGGGTGTCGGTCCCGATATCGCCTCTTGGGTGGCATATGGAACGGCGAAGAAACAAAGCAAGACCCCAGAAGAGTTCGGTAATGGATCGTATGAGGGTATCATCGCTTCGGAAACCGCAAACAATGCGGCCACCAGTGGCGTGTTTATTCCTTTGTTGACGCTTGGTATTCCCGGTGATGCGGTTTCCGCAATAATCCTTGGTGGAATTCAGATGCATGGATATAAACCGGGACCGACATTCTTTTTTGAGAATCCGGGATTCGTCTACTTTCTGGCAGGGACCTTGCTCATCGTCAATATTATAATGTGGGTAGAAGGTTGTGCAATTACGAAAGTGATTTCAAAGATCCTCAAAGCTCCAGTAGGAATACTAATGCCGATAGTCATGGTGTTTTGCGTATTTGGCGCTTATATGATAAACCTGAGGAAGTTTGATGTCATACTCATGTTGTGTTTCGGTCTCCTTGGAATCGTAATGCGCAAGTTCAAGCTTCCGCCTGCTCCGATGGCCCTTGGCATCATTCTTGGTACATTAGCTGATACCAACTTCAGACAAGCGATGCTCGCGGGAAGATACTCGGTAGCTCCGTTTTTCACCAGGCCCCTCTCTTTAATCATGTTCCTGGTGATTTTAGCCTCACTGCTCTCACCACTTTTCAAACGGTTCAAGAGTTTTAAATGATCGAGCACTGTCAAAGGAGGTGTGGTACAATGCCAAGTGGAGAACCAATCGATGAATAGTCTGGGAGCGTATAGAAATGCAGCAGACTCACGAGTCTCGCAGGTTGCTGATGAGATCATCTCTTACATAACGACCAACGGGCTGCAACCCGGCGACAAGCTTCTCAGCGAGTCCCAGATATCGGAGAATTTGAATCTCAGCAAGACGAGTGTAAGGGAATGCATATCCAGACTGAACAATATCGGGCTAATAAATTCAGTTCAAGGAAAAGGCTTGATTCTCAACGAGGTCACGATAGACACATTCTTCCGGCAGTTCCATCATCCGGCGATGAATTTATTCCTGAAACTCAGTCCAGAGGATGTGAGGAATATCAAGGACTTGCGGATGCTGATCGAGACGCATGCAGTAGAACGATACTTGGAATCCGATGAGAAAGATTCCCTTGAGGAAATGGCAGGACTCCTACAACAGATGAAGGAGTTGTGTCAATCAGGCGATTGCATCAACTACATGAAACTTGACCTGCTCTTCCATAAGAGCATCGTGAACCTAGCTCGAAATAACTTCCTGTACAACCTCTACTCAATCCTCAGGGTACCGACATTACGGGAAGTCGAGGTTGCCTTTTCGAAAGACAATTTAATAACCATTCAGATGTATCATGAGAAGATCCATGAGAACCTGAAGATGAAGGATAGAAATGTCGTTAGCATTATACAGAAGCATCTGGATTATCTTGTCAGGCCTAAATCGACGTTGGAGCATCATCCCCCGCTGGTCTAGTGATATCATCGAAGACGAAATGATTTTCCTATTGAACTCCCGCATTACAACAATACCTTTAAAAAATCTGATCATTTCTGCAGATGTTCAATAGCTGGTAGCAAAATGTTGCATCATAAGGAGAGAAAGATGATTACTGCTAGAGAACGGCCGGTAAGTTCGCAACTGGTCGCACAAACAACGATACCCCGATTCTTTAAGGTTTGTCAAAATTTCACCCGAAATAGCTTGAATCCGAGGGAAATTCCCTCGATGGTGCATCAGGTAATTGCGCGGGAGGGGATTGGGAGCCGCATTCACCCAGGTATGACCATCGCGATTACTGTGGGTTCCAGAGGAATCGACAACTTGCCACTTATAGTCAAGAGCATTGTTGAAGAAGTTGCCGATCGGGGAGCTTTCCCGTTTATCGTTCCCGCAATGGGTAGTCATGGTTCCGCCACCGCCGAAGGACAAAGAGAACTAATCGAAGGATATGGTGTTACCGAGGAATTTGTTGGTTGTCCAATCCGATCTTCAATAGAGGTGGTGTGTATAGGAGAGACTGAAGATGGGAGAAAGGCCTATATCGACAAGCATGCTTTTTCAGCGGATGGCATTATTTTATTCAATAGGATCAAACCGCATACCGCCTTTCGTGGTTCTTATGAGAGCGGAATCATGAAGATGATGGCTATCGGATTGGGAAATCAACAAGGAGCGGAAGCTTGCCATGAAATGGGGTTTAGGATATTGGGACAGAATGTCGAACTTTTCGGGAGAGCAATCCTTAGAAATGCCCAAATACTATTCGCCATGCCGGTCATCGAGAATGCCTTCGATGAGACTCAGCGGATTCTGGCGATAGGTGCAGAATCGATAACCGAGGAGGAGCCGAAGTTATTACGGGAAGCCTATTCGTTGATGCCGCAACTACATGAAAAATCTTGCGATGTCTTGATTGTGGATACGATAGGAAAGAACTTCAGTGGTGACGGTATGGATCCGAATATCACCGGCACCTTTTCCACTCCGTATGCAGGGGGAGGTATCAGCGCGCAACGAGTGTGTGTTTTAGATATCAGTGATGAAACACACGGAAACGGAGTCGGTATCGGGATGGCGGATGTGACTACACAACGAGCAGTAGGCAAACTGGATCTTGACTCTATGTACTCGAATGTTATCACCAGTACCGTCCTCGGTGGAGTCAGAATCCCTCTCACGATGGAAAGTGACAAGGAAGCAATTCAAGTCTGCATCCAAACCTGTACCGAGATTGATAAAAAAAAGGCTCGAATCATTCGTATTCCAAACAGCATGAATATAAATCGTATCATGATGAGTGAGGTATACTATGATGAGGTAAAGTCGAATCCATACTATACAGTGGAATCTGAACCAGAATTTCTGGAATTCGATGTTGAAGGAAATTTATGCTAAGTGTAAGCGCACAGGAATCTTTTATGAAGACTAAAGTCATACCAATTAGAAGAAATTCCTGAAGACATCTTGGCGTTCACTACAGTTGCTTATATCACTGCCAACAGCCTGAATGAACAGTGTTGGACAGAACTCGAAGCATTGATGACCAAGTAATGGATTCATTCCAACTGGCGTTGTACAGTTGGTAGTACAATCGAGCGGAACTAATCCAACTATTAAAAGGAATTAGCTCAGCCTTTTCCGAAATCAGTTTGTACTACACCT
>PGXU01000055.1 GCA_002839335.1 Spirochaetae bacterium HGW-Spirochaetae-4 | reverse complement strand
TCCCGCCGATTCGCTGGCAGTCGCAACTCCTCCCGAGACAGTCACAATAATCAGCAAGGGCATGAGGACCGCAAGGGCTCCATCCTTGGTCACCTTCGCCGCTTGGGTGAAGCTGGTCCGTTCCTTCGGTGGATGGTACCCCCGCTTGGTGGAGATCGTATAGGTCAGGACCAATTGGGTCAGACCGACAAGGACTCCAGGAAGGAGCCCCGCAAGGAACAGTTTGCCGACAGAGGCTCCGGAAATCATCGCGTACATGAGCATGGGGACGCTGGGGGGAATGACCATGCCTATGGTTGAGGAGGCCACGGTTATCCCGGCCGAAAAGCCTTTTGGATATCCCTTGCGCACCATATCCGGAATGAGTATGCTCCCCAGTGCCGAAGTATCGGCCACCGATGAACCGGAAATACCACCAAAGATCATGGATGCCACCACGTTGACTTCACCCAACCCACCACGGACCGGTCTGACAGTCAGCATGGCGAAGTCGATCAAACGCCGTGTGAGACCGCTATGGTTCATGAGCTCCCCGGTGAGCATGAACAGCGGCATGGCGATGATGATGAAACTTTCGGTTCCGGACCAGACCCGTTGGGGCATGGTTAGGAGAAACACTGGGTTCGAAAGCAACAGATAGAGGATTCCCGATGCCCCGATCGCATAGGCGATGGGCACCCCGATAAGCAACAATATGACCAAAGCGGAAAACATCAACGACAATTCCACACTACACCTCCCGCTTGACAGATTGCAGCAGGTCGAGATCGTCCTTGTACCCCTTGACCGGTTCTTCCACATGGATGAACTGTCCAAGGATATTCATTGCCGCATAGAATACCGTGATCGCGAACGTGATGGGGATGATCGCGTAGTACACGCCACGCTGGATGCCTGTGGCTGGAGACGGGACTCCTCCCACCTTCCCGATCATCCTCATGCTGTACACGATGGTGAATATCGCTACAACGATGATGACACTGTTGGTTATGATTGCCAGTACCTTGCGTATCGCGGTTGGCATCTTCTCGGTGAAGTAGGTGATCGCGATATGCTCCTGCTCCCGTAATCCCAACGCGGCACCGAAGAATGTCGTGGCCACGAACACCATGGTCAACAATTCCTCGGACCATACGAATGCGATTGAAAACACGTAACGGAGAAATACCGAGACGATCACTCCACTTGCCAGCAATCCGACCAGGATTTTACCCAACAACGATAACAAGCCATCTACTTTTCGAATCAAACTATTCATGAGAAACCTGTTTCCTTGGTTCAAGCAACGGCAAGTCCCAGCCCCCTGTCGAAGGTTGGGACTTGATTCAATTACAGATTGGTCATTCGCCTTCCACAATGCGCCGCATCTCGTCCAAATCCGCCTTCGTGAATATTCCCTTGTTCACAAAGTAATCGTATACGGGTTGCACCGCAGATATGAACTGCTGGCGTTCGGCGTCGGTCGGCACATACACCTGCACGCCACCGGAAACGATCATGTCGTAATAGTAGTCGTTGAGGTTCCTGCGCAATTCGTTCTGCTTGTCGGTATAGAGCCAAGCTCCTTCCTCGAGCACGTTCTGCAAGTCTTCCGGCAGGCTATTGTAGAAATCAAGGTTGACATCGAACGGTTCCGGGTGGAATTGGTAATCGATCATCGTCATGAACTTTTGAACTTCATGGAACTTCATGTCGCCAATATTCGCCAAGGGGTTTTCCTGTCCATCGGCAACATTGGTCTTCAGGGCCATGTAGGTGTCTCCATACGGAATGGACACTGCAGCAGCTCCCAACGCTTCCATGGATTTGATGATCGATTCGAGTGGTGGAGTCCTCAATTTGAGGCCTTTCATGTCCGCTGGAGTCCGTATCGGTCTGATGTTGTTGGTAATCTGGCGACTACCACCATCGCCGACCGCAAGCATCTTGATTCCGTACTGTTCCGCGGTTGCCCTGATCTTGTCTCCAAGAGGACTGCGCGAAACTTTCATGAGATCCGCCTGGGTCGGGAAGAAGAACGGCATGAGGTAGATCTCCAACATGGGAGTCTGCGATGCGAACACACCACCGACAAACGCTTCCTGCGTACCAAGCTTCATGGCTTCGATCATCGCGGTTTCGTCACCCAACTGGGCACCGGGATAAATCTCCACCTGTAATCGTCCACCCGATTCGGCTTCCACGAACTTCTCCATTTCGAGCAGCGCCTTGTGCCGTGTGGATTCCGTGGTAGATGCGTGCCCCAACTTGATGGTGTACACTTTCTGTGCGTCGGCTTCGGTTTTTCCTTGTGCCAACAGCATCGGCATGACAAGGACCAAGCAGAGCAACAAACAAACAGTTTTTTTCATAACCCCTCTCCTTCTTTTGTTCGTTCCGTATCGTGGAACTCAATTCCATTGATAATGGAATAATTATAGATGGTTCGCTTTCGCTCCCATCTTTCTTGTTAAAGTTCCGTATTATGAAACTCAATTCCAGTATAATCAAGAAATGTTGGTTGTCAAGAGAAAATTTATACGGTATAGTTCGAAGGTAGACCAAGGAGCGAAACTTGAAGAGTGAAATACGGGTCCAGTCGTTGGACAGGACATTCGATATCCTGGAAATTCTCGCAAACGAACAGTATGGGCTGACCTTGGCCCAGATATCGGAACGTCTCTCATTACCAAAAAGCACATCCCACAGACTTCTGGGAGTCCTGTTGCAACGGGCGTTTGTCCGCAAGGCCGAGGATTCGAACCGATACCGTCTCGGTCCAGGGTTCATTGGACTATGCAGCCATTACTTGAACAATCTCGAGCTGAAGACAGAGAGCTCGCCCTTCATGGCCGAATTGTCGCGGACCACCGGAAATACCGTCTTCCTTGCGATCCGACAACAGGACAAGATGGTCTATATAGACAGCGAGGAGCAGGTGAACAGTCTTCGAAAGTACTCGATCATCGGACAACAAAAGCCACTGTACTGTACCAGCTTGGGAAAAGCACTGCTCATGGGGATGCCGGACGAGGAGATCCGCGCGTTGCTCTCGGATATCACATTCGAAAAACGGGGACCCAACACCCATACCAATATCGAAAGCCTGCTACAGGATATACGGGAATGCCGCAGACGCGGTTGGGCTCTGGACAACCAGGAGGCCGAACCGGCGATCAATTGTGTCGCAGCCCCCATCCTTGACTATCGGGGACAAGTTATCGCTTCGCTCAGCACCACGTGGATATTGGCCCAGCACCCCGAGATGATCCCCGAGCACATCGCTCCGTTGGTCCTGAAAGCGGCTTCGGGTATCTCCACAAACATGGGATACTTCGGCGAATCGCTGCGATAACGGTTTGTCGGCTGTTCAGTTGACAAAAGAGGCTCCTTTTCCTACAATTCCCAAGTCCTGTCCCGAGGAAGGGATAAACACTATCGGAGGTTTTGTGGCTAAAGAAGAAGCTATTGAAGTAGAAGGGGTCGTGCGCGAAGCCCTTCCCAACACCCAGTTCCGCGTGGAACTACCCAATGGACATGTAATTCTCGCCCACTTGTCGGGCAAGATGCGCAAACACTATATCAGGATTGTCCCTGGCGACACTGTTAGGGTAGCACTTTCACCGTACGATTTGTCACGCGGGCGTATCATCTATCGAGAGCGCTAGCCGACAACTCCGTTGGGTTCTAATTGGCAAACGAAGTGAGAGGAAAGGGACCATGGAATGCTCCCTCTCCCGAGCGAGTGCAGGGCTTGCCCTGGGGTAGGGATACCTTTCATTTTCCCCGTTGCAATATAACCCAGACAGCTCCGGTTCCACCCTCGGCAGGCGGTGGATTTCCATATGCCCTCACGTAGGGCGAGCTCGCCAGGACTTCAACCACGACATCTTTCAGGACAGCCTTCCCGTCGGGAGAATGCAAGCCCCGACCATGGACGATCCTGACCTTCAGCAGATGGTTTCCTACCGACTCGCTTAAAAAATTGTTGACCAGTATCCGCGCTTCGTTTCCCGTGACTCCATGCAGATCCAACTCGGCTTGTGGCCGCATCGATTTGAGAGGGCCCAGCGAAGCACGACCTGTCCGATAGCCACCTACCCTGTCCGGATTGCTTGATTGTTTCAGTCCCTCTTCTTTTTCCCTGACCATATGTGAAAAGCGGCTGTCGTCAGCCGCTTTTTTCCCATCGGGTGTAGATTCCCACTGTTCCAAGATATCCTTGAAGTCCATTTAGACCTCACGAACGTCAAGCACTTCCATAACCAGGGGTTTTACCAGATCGAGAGCTTTGGCGATTGTGATTCCTTGCATCTTGATGGTGCAGACCGCATTCGAGGAGTCGGTCCCCATGAACGTTCCGAACGCGATGATGTCGACGCCGTTGGTGGCCAACACATTGGTGATTTCAGCTATCGCACCGGGTTTGTCCTCTACAAGGAAGCTCATGCGGACCCCGTAATGGCGGGCTCCGAACAACTCGAGCAGGATCTTGAACAGGTCGCTCTTCGATACGATGCCGATCAGCTTGCCATCCTCCAGGACAGGAAGACTCGAGAGGTCCTGGTCTACCATGAGGCGCGCAGCCTCTTCGACGGTGGTGTCTTTCGTGATGGTCACGACGTCGCGGGTCATGAGCTTCTTGACGTTCAACTGGCTGAGCAGGTATGCCATCTCATGGATGGACAGTGTGCTTACGGGAGAGGGAGAAGCATAGAGGATGTCTTTTTCGGAAATGATACCTACCAATTTCCGGTCCTTGTCCAACACTGGAAGGCGATGCACCTTTTCACGCTTCATCAGCGCGGATGCTTCGGCAACAGACATGTCGGGACTGGCGGTCACCGGATTTCGTGTCATGCGTCTTTCAATAATCATCTAAACCTCCACCAATTCGCAAGCCGACAGGCTCAATTCAATTGTATCCCAGAGTGGGAGGAATTTCCAGCGATAATGGAGCAGCCCTTATTCTCCGAGGTAGGCTGCCTTGACCTTCTCGTTCTCCAACAGGTTCGCACTCAAGTCCGAAAGCACGATCACGCCGTTTTCCATGACATAACCCTGCTTGGAAGCCTTCAAGGCCATGCGTGCGTTCTGCTCTACCAGAAATACCGTAACCCCTTCTTCCCTATTGATAATGGCTATCTTCTCGAAGATGTCCTGGATGATAAGCGGGGCAAGCCCCAGTCCCGGTTCGTCCAACAGCAACAGCCTGGGAGAACTCATGAGCGCGCGTGCAATCGCCATCATCTGCTGTTCCCCTCCACTGAGGGAGCGGGTCTTCTGTTTCCTACGGGCTCCAAGTATCGGAAAGAAGTCATACATCTCTTCCTTCTTCCGTGAAATCTTGTCATCGTCGCGGATCAGGAATGCACCCATATCGAGGTTTTCCTCAACTGTCATATCGGCGAATACCCGGCGTCCCTCGGGAACCAGCGCCACACCCCTTC
Source organism: Spirochaetae bacterium HGW-Spirochaetae-4 (assembly GCA_002839335.1). Taxonomy (GTDB): domain Bacteria; phylum Spirochaetota; class Spirochaetia; order Sphaerochaetales; family Sphaerochaetaceae; genus UBA8525. The sequence continues at coordinate 17,227 of PGXU01000055.1, read as the reverse complement.
CGGCGATTTCGTCGGTGCGCAGCGTATTGCTGTCACTGGCGGAGCGACGGCCAGGAAGGGAGAACCGCTTCTTCACACCGCTGGCACTGGCTTGGGCAATGATATTTCCCTGATAGGAGATGGTCCCTGTCGTGATCGGCTCCAAGCCGACGATTGCCTTGAGCAGGGTGCTTTTTCCCGCACCATTGGCACCGATAAGGCAAACGATATCGCCTTGGTCGACATGCATGCTGACAGTACGCAAGGCCTTGATATTTCCGTATGAGACGCTGATGGAATCTATGGTCAACAATTCGCTCATGCTTCTTCCTTCCCAAGATAGGCTTCAATGACTTTCGGATTGTGACGAATCTCAGCTGGTGTCCCTTGTGCGATATTCTGGCCGTAGTTGAGTACGGTGATCGTGTCGCAGATATTCATCACCAATTTCATGTCGTGTTCGATAAGGACGACGGTAATATCCAGGTCCCTGATACGCCGGATGGTCTTCATCAACGAGTCCGTCTCGAACGGGTTCATGCCCGCGGCCGGCTCGTCGAGGAACAGGATGGTAGGACTGGTGGCCAATGCCCTGGCAATCTCCAGTTCGCGCTGGTGCCCATAGGGAAGGTTCTTCGCCAATTCGTCGGCAAACGCCTCGAGATGGAAGAAGTTCAACCACTTCATGGCCTGTTCGTGCATCAACTCGTACTCTTCACGTGCGCGGAGATAGCTGTGGAACGCCGCTCCGATCCGCCCGGTCACCGGACTTTTTCCAGTGGTGAAATGCAAACCGACCATGACATTCTCAAGCACGGACAATTCCTTGAACAACCTGATGTTCTGGAATGTACGTGCTATCCCCATGCGGCATATCTTGTGCGCGCTGTGGTTGGTGATATCGATTCCATTGAAATGTACTTTTCCCGAGGTGGGGGTATCGAGACCGGTCATATTGTTGAACAGGGTGGTCTTTCCCGCTCCGTTGGGTCCGATGAGCCCGGTTATGAGTCCTTCCCGTACCTGGAAGTCGACCTCGCTGACGGCGACGACACCACCGTAGGCCCGCGTGAGTTTTGTTGTTTCCAGCAAAATCATGAGCGGCCCCCTTTGCGGAAGAAGCTGCCTGGAGCGATTCGTTTCTGACGACCAAGTATGCCCTGGGGTCTCCAGATCATCATGATCACCAGGATCAATCCGAACAGTATCTGCTTGAACTGTGGAGGAATGACGTTCGACAATCCGACCAACTGGGGAAAATAGGAGATGAACTGGATGAGGAAGGCGCCGAGGATGACAGCCTTGAAGTTGCCCATACCACCCAGAACAACCATGCAAAGCACCATGATGGATACCATGAAGGTAAAGGCACCTGGTGTGACCGACAGTATGAACTCCGCCTGGAGGCTGCCGGCAACGCCTGCGATGGCCGCGCCGAACACGAATGCCCACACTTTGTAGCGGGTTGTGTTGATTCCCATGGACGATGCGGCGATCTCGTCTTCCCGGATAGCTTCGAGAGCCCTGCCTATCCGCGATTTCGCCAATCGCTCGAATAGGAGATACCCGACTAGGACGAACAGCCACACCAGCACGAGGAAGCCCCATTTCTCGTAGGGACTGACCCGCACACCAAACACTGAGATCATGGGGATGCGTTGGATGCCCATGGGACCGTTGGTAACCTTGTCCCAGTTGTTCAGGATATTGCGAACGATTTCCCCGAATCCCAAGGTGGCTATCGCGAGATAATCCCCCTTGAGGCGCAAGGTGGGCAAGCCGATGACCAGGCCGAAGAATCCAGCCACAATCGCGGCAAGGGGAATGGTGACCCAGAAATCAATACCGTAGGTCACACTGAGGATCGCGGTCACGTAACTGCCGATCGCAAAGAAACCGGCTTGCGTCAGGGACAACAGTCCCACATATCCGGTGATCAGATTCTGTCCGATCGCCATAAGGGCATAGATGCCTGTATATATCAAAATCAACAGGATGAAGTTCAGCATTATACCTTCTCCTTCTCTACCTTGCCCAACAACCCTTCGGGTTTGACCAAAAGGATGATGATCAAGGCTACGAATGCGATCGTGTCGCGAAGACCATAGGGAATACCCAACAGTGCGACTCCGAAGGTTTCCAGGAGACCGAGCAAAATGCCTCCCAGCATGGCGCCGGAAATATTGCCGATTCCTCCGACGACTGCGGCGACGAACGCCTTGAGACCGGTCATGGTTCCCATGGAGGGGTATACCTTGATCTCGAGGGCGATAAGGAAACCGGCCGTGGCTGCCAAAGCGGATCCGATCGCAAAGGTTATGGCAATAATCCTGTCGGCCTTGATGCCCATGAGTTTGGCGGTGTCCTGATCCAGGCTCGTGGCCCGCATGGCTTTACCGATACGCGACTTGTCCACGAACAGTTTCAAGGAGACCATCATGATAATGACGACGATAAGTATGAGTATCTGGTGGGGAGTTATGGAGACGCCACCGATATGCAGCGGAGTGTTGTCGAACGGGTACTCGAGTTTCCTCGATTTGGTTCCCCACATCCAGGCGGCCATGTTGCTCAGGATGAACGATACTCCAATCGCAGAGAGCAAAGGAGCGAGGCGTGTTGCTTTTCGCAACGGCTTGTATGCGATCCGCTCGATAGCCATACCCAGACCAGCGCTGAACAGCATTCCGGCGAGCATGGCAATGAAAAAGGCTACGATGGTCCAGGGGCCCAGGGTCTGTCCGCGGATGGCATCGAAGGTGAATAGGCCTATATAGGAACCGACCATCAGTATGTCGCCATGGGCGAAATTGATGAATTTTAGAATACCGTACACCATCGTGTACCCCAACGCTATGAGCGCATAGATACCTCCGAGGGTCATTCCGTTCATCAAATGTTGAAAAAATTCAGCGCTTGATCCCACAATTGGCTCCTTAATGAATCAGACCTCCGCGACTGGCGGAGGTCTGCGAGTCGACGATGCCACAGTATCACATGTGTCGCCGACGATGCAACAAATACAGGACAACAGGGACCGTATTTCCGGTCCCTGTCATCTTTTGTGAATACTTTACTTGATCTCGACGAGTGCTCCGTCAACAACGGTGAAGGTTCCGACATACTTCGGAGTCTTGCCATCTACCTTGTAGACACCCTGGTACGCAACCAAATCGCCATTCTCGGCGAAGTTGATGGTTCCGGTTATACCGGGGAAGTCCTTGGTTGCGGCGAACGCATCACGGACTGCCTTGCGGTCGAAATTGCCGGACGCTGCATACACCTTCTCGAGTGCATCGAAGAGGATATAGGCTGCATCGTAGGCGTTGGTTGCGAACGAATCGGGAGCAAAGCCCCACTTCTTCGTGTAATCGGCAACAAACTTCTTGTAGGATGCGGATTCGGCAACTTGGGTCGGACCGACATAGATGACACCATCGGTATAGGCACCGGCCAGGTCATAGATCTCAGGATTCGAGAAACCATCGCTGGAGACGAATGGAATATCCAGTCCCAACTGGGTTGCCTGCTCAAGGATCTGAGCCATTTCAGCGGTGTAGTTTGGAATGTAGATGGCATCGGGAGCAGCAGCACGGATCTTGGTCAACTGGGTTTTGAAATCCTTGTCGCCGATCTGTGCGGTCTCTGCAATGGTGACTTTTCCACCACGGCTCTCGAAGCTAGCCTTGGTTCCTTCATACAAGCCCTGGCTGTAGTCGTTCTTCACGTACAGGACGCCAAGTTCGCGAACACCAAGCTTCTCATAGAAATAATGGCCGGAGACTTCACCTTGCAGACCATCACTTGCCACTGTGCGGAACACATAGTTTCCAATGGCTGTGATATCCTTGTGTGTGCCGGAAGGAGTGACCATCATGATACCTTCGTCCTGGACACGTTGTCCAACTGCGAAGGATACACCGGTGAACACCGGACCGGTCAATGCAACAATCTTATCGGAGCTGGAGAGCTTCTCGATACCTGCGAGACCCTTCTGCGGGTCACCTTCGGAGTCTTCGATGATCAGCTCAACCTTGACTTTTCCAGCGATTCCGCCAGTTGCGTTCTTTTCTTCGATCGCCAAAAGGACACCCTTGGAGATCAGATCGCCATAGTTTGCGTAGTCACCGGTCATGGGACCAATGAAACCGACTTTTACAGAGCTGGGAGCAGTTTCCTGTCCACCAGCTGCGAACACTGCCATGGTACTTGCCAGAGCGACAATCATGATTACAGCAAAAACTTTCTTCATACATACCTCCTGTATGGTTTCCCCAAATCCCAACCGATCACTTCCACACTGGGAAATCATCGACCAGATATTTTGGTAAAGTTATCGGAATTATATACATAAATAAGTATATTTATTCAACACTCTTCCATCTTTATTGATAAAAAAACTTTCGGGACTTCAACGTACTTATTTTTTGACCTATCGGAAATTGATTCTGATATATTATCCCACCCTCTTTCACCCGAATTCCTATCGCAACTACCATCGACAATCACATCGCATTGGCTTGAAAATTGCGTATATGCCATAGCAATAATTATATGTAAAAAATACTTTACATTTAGTATGTTCTGTATTACATTGTGTCTATAAAAGCTTACTATTGGATACAAAGAGAGGAGAAACGATATATGTCGTATCAAGAAAAGAAGATTCTTACGAATATGCTGTCGGGCATTGTGGTCCTTGTCGCCTACTACATCTACGCATTCGGGCGCTACAGGAATGGCTTGGAAGATGCAAACGACCTGAAATTCTGGGCAGGGACCATGCTGCTCTTTATCGGAATCGGTGTTGTCGCCTCGATCATCATCATGATCATCTTCCATATCCTCTATGCCATCGCCATCGCGGTGAAGCAACGCAATTATGATGATAAGGAAATCAACCATACAATCGAAGCCTCGATGGTTGAAGATGAGATGGACACGTTGATCGGACTGAAGTCCTCGCGAATCGGATTCATCTTCGCTGGCATTGGATTCGTAGCTGCCTTGGTTTCGCTCATGCTCGGACAACCGCCGTTTGTCATGCTCAACCTCCTATTCTTTTCCTTCAGCATCGGTTCTCTGGCTGAGGGTGGTTTCAGTATCTATTACTATCGCAAGGGGCTCTAAATTGAAGAAGAACATTGAAATCACCAACACTATCAGGACATTGCGCTTCTTTGCCAATGAAATGACCCAACAGCAGCTTGCAGAGAAGACCGGCGTCTCCCGTCAGACCATTATTGCGGTAGAAGCCGGAAAATATTCTCCATCCCTGGAGTTGGCTTTCCGTATCGCCGACGCTTTCGGTGTACAGATAGGTGAAGTCTTCGGGTATGAAACAAAGGGAGAGAACAAGTGAAAGCCATTGTGTTTGAGAAGGTGAAGTCGTCGAAAAATCTGGTCCTACGCGAAGTACCGAAACCGATTCCACAGGACCATGATGTATTGGTGCGAATCCATGCCGCATCAGTGAATGCGCTTGACTACCGTCCGATGCAGATGGGAATCGGCATGCCGAAGAGCCGGATATTTGGTGCCGATATCGTTGGAACAGTGGAATCGGTGGGTGGACAAGTCAGCACCTTCAAACCAGGCGACATGGTGGTCGGAGATATCTCTGACAACGGATGCGGTGGCTTTGCCGAATATGTTGCTGTTGCCGAGGATGCACTGGTCTTGAAACCAGAGGTCATTTCCGACGAGCTCGCCGCCGCAGTCCCGGTGGCCGCTGTAACAGCCTTGCAGGCCTTGCGCGACAAGGGGGATATCAAGCCGGGAATGAACGTACTCATCTATGGTGCTGGAGGTGGTGTCGGTACATATGCCGTCCAATTGGCTTCCTATTTTGGTGCCCACGTGACCGCTGTCTGCAGCGCACGCAATACCGAACTCGTACGCAGCCTGGGAGCAAGCGAAGTGATCGATTATAAGCTCGAGGATATCACCACCAGTAATCGCCACTTCGACCGGATCATCGCTATCAATGGCCATCACCCCCTTTCAGCCTATAAGCGCATCCTCGCTCCAGATGGCATGCTCGTTATGGTGGGAGGATCCTTGAAGCAGATACTCACTGCGCTTTTCTTTGGATCGCTCCTGTCGCTGGTGGGCAACAGGAAAATACGTACACTCGCTGCGAAACCCAATGTGAGGGATTTGGAGTTCGTCCTTGAGCTGGTCGCTTCCGGCAAGCTGCGCCCGGTCATAGATCGGCGCTACCCTTTGGAGGAAACAGCGGAAGCGATGCAATACGTAAGCGAAGGCCATGCCCAGGGCAAGGTGGTGATCACTATCGGTTCGAATTGATGCTTTAGTATCACTTTTGGTATCACTGCCGATTCTTGAGGAGTTTAAGCAAGGAAAAAGCCTTGCAAGTTTTTTACCTGCAAGGCTTTGGTTGGTACCCCGAACGCGATTCGAACGCGTGACCCCTTCCTTAGGAGGGAAGTGCTCTATCCAGCTGAGCTATCGGAGCGAAGTACCTGTGATGATAGGTGATTCTACGCCAGTTCGTCAACATCCATATGCATAAGGGTGTATTGTTGAGCATAGAACGATTAATGGACATGACGCAAACTTTTCCAAAGCGTCGATATCGTACCGATCGAACAGAATACAGGAGCCCTGCTTGATATGGGGTATCTAGGTTCTTTTTCCATAGTCGTTCCTCCTGGCTTCCAGCCATCTTTGTAATTCAAAGTCATCGATGCGCCAGACGCGTCCAACCCTATATGCGGGCAAGCCTTGATGATGTATCCAATGGATCATCGTGCGTCTGGACACACCGAGACGTTTTGCCGTTTCAGTGGTGGTCTTGAGCATCAACCATCTCCAATATAGTCCCTTTACTCTTTAGGTATGATCTAAGAGCTTCGTCATAGAACCTGTTCATGGTAATTCCGTGTTCAGCGACATATTTTTTAACCTCAACATGAGTCTGTCGCGGAATCTTCCCTCCAAAATGGACTAAGCTTAGTATGTTGTTTACGGTATTCTTGTCGCCATTATACCGTATTCAACATATATGTCAATCAACAAATCAATTTTTGTACTTTTTTATGTTATTTAAGGTAGTATATGTTAAAGGAGGGATAGATTATGTTCATGAAAGAATTCTGGATCCGAGCGGAAGGGTTAAGGAGAGCAATCAACCTTACGAGAAAGGAACTTGGTGGAAAGATCGAAGTTAGCCCCAAGACAATCGACAATTGGGTTGCAAGAGATATTGTTCCCTCTGGAGACAAGTGTTTCGCATTGGCAAATGCTCTTGGTGCAACAGTTGAGTACCTTTTTACCGGAGATGAGATAGCTTTGCCTGATGATCCTTATATCGTTGCTGACAGACCGAGAATCTATAATCAGAATGGCATAGTGCCACAAGATGATGAAGAACCAACCTTCCTGATTCCTGTGGCCCCGCAGCGGATATCTGCAGGTAATGGAGAAGATTTTCTCACAGAAAGCAAATACATCGGTCATGTCCGGATACTTGAAAGAATGGCAAAAGGTGTAGACAAGACCTCACTGATCGCTGCGGCCGTAAAGGGTGACAGCATGACCGGTGTCCAGATATTCGAAGGAGACCTGGTTATCTTTGCCCGCGGGCATATCAGTGAGAATGGGATCTACGTGATTTCTCTTTTTGGAGAGGTGAAGGTTAAGCGTCTGGAGTTCCGTGCTGCCGAACAGAAAATATACATCCATAGCGAAAACTCCAGGTACTCGACCGAATCGGTCACGATGGAAAATGAGAATTTGATAATACTGGGGAAGGTAGTAGGATGGGTACATTGTCATCCTTATTAAAACCGACCTACATCCAATCGCTAATGAAAGTTCTTAAGAAAAAAATCAAAGACAGACCTTTTCCAGCTGCGCTAATAGGTTTCTGGTGCTCTTTATCAATTATAATGATACTACTTGGTTATAAATATCCGTCATTTTTATTAAGTAAAGAAGACTCCACTATTCAGTACATATTCTCATCTACAGCTCAAGCTATGGCAGCAATTTATGGTCTCTCTATTACTGGCTATATATTTTTAAGCAGTAGTTTAAAAAAGGAGAAAAAGGAAGAAGGAAATGCATTTAAAGTATACCCAATAGAAAGGCTACTAAATACCAACTTTTTACCTATCCTGCTCCTAAGCATAGTTTGTACATCTTCAATTCTCTTATCCTTACTCTCAATCATTGTCATTGATTACAATTATTCTATATTCATTTTCAACATTGCGGGAGCTTCTACAATAACGGGATTGGTATTTATTTTTATCTTTATTAAAGAAGCTTTAGATCCATTAAATATTATCAACCACTCAAAAAGAATATTTAAAGAAACAATGAGGGAGATAATTGATAACCTCAATTATCTGTACATTGATAAAAAATGGGTTAAACTTAGCAAAAATGGGCAAAATAACAACTCAATTTTAGAGGGCAATCCTTCGCTTGAATTATTGGTTCTTTCATCAAGAGACACGTTTGCATTGATAAATATAAAATTACAAATTATCGGCGTATCATTTATGCAAATTGGAGAAAATAAAAACAATTATGTGTTCAGAGGATTAATAGATGCAGAGAAAAATGATCTAAATCCACTGGCTGATGGGTTGGAGAATTTAGAATATTATGAAAACTTAGCAGATTTATCAAAATTTTACATTTTTGATGATAAAAAAATTGCTAAATATTTGAAATTAAAAATTGGTCCGACCACTCTGAATCAGATAGAAGAATTTAAATCTTTCAACATCTCCCGATTAAAAGCCATTATTAAGTGTCTGGGACTACTGGTAATCATTGATCCTAGTATAAATATCTGTAAATACGATAAAAATCTTTACGATATAACGAAATCCTTTAATGTTCTGCTATCCGAGGCTGGTAAAAGACTGGATAACATTAGAATTGGTAAAGACAGTTGAAGAGTTTTACATACCAGGGAAATAACTGATATACTGTCTCAGTGTTTACTAAATGCAGTATAGAAGATTTTCGTTCAAGTGAGAACTCAAGGTATTCAACTTTGTTGGTCACGATGGAGAATGAGAATTTATATATCCTGGGAAAAATTGTAGGATGGGTACATTGTCATCCTTATTAGCATCAGTATGATTAGTGCAACTTTGAGGTAGGTTATTTAAATAATTCACATATCGAGATAGAAATGGAAAATTTGCTTATAGGCAATGGAGTCAATATTAACTTTACCGGTAATCAATTTACCAATGCCTCAATTATTCAAAGAGCATTAACTAAAACAAAATTAAAAAAGACCGACGAGGATTATTCAAAAGAAACTGCTCAACTACTTGAATATCTATATAGTGAGTTTGAAAATACAGTCAATGGCATTAACGATCAATTCTTATATATGTCTTCTGATAAAGAAGTCCTAGAAGATTTTAAAATACGATATAAAAATCAGGATACCTGTAAGATTTTTGACGTAGGACTCGAAGATTATTTTATTCTTTACGAAATTTTTAGCAACAAACATGGATGGAAAAATCCAAACCGTTATTGGTATAGAGAATTATTACAAAGAATGTTCTTTGATTCTATTTATCTGAATGGGCAAATACAAAGAATATGGAAGAAATTTCCAAAATGGTTCATGGGTTTTTTAAATGATTTCAACAATATATTCACCACAAACTATGATAGTAATCTAGAAAGTTGTGTGAATAAAACTGTTTATCATTTGCACGGATCCTTCTCTGTGCTTGATGATAAATACAATCCTGACAGTTTCAGAAATCATTTGGAGGATATGAAAGGAGTTGATTATTCATACGTGAGAAAACACCCATATTTATATTCAACATCACTATTCGCATATTGCGGGAGTATGAAAGAATTTTCGATGAAACAACCATTACAAGGTAATACTGGAATAGAGAAATTCGCTTCGGGTTTTAAGGAAGGAATTGTTGATCCATTGGAACTAGAACGTTGGTGCACCAGCACAAATCAGATGCTTCACAATCTTGGGGAATCTATAAAATTAAAGCAGGAACATCCTGAATATATGATCAGTGAGCCTTATAGTATTCGGGAATTTCAAGAAATCAAGGAGAACTTGAGTATTATCGGATTATCGCCATCGAATGATAATCACATTTTCAAATGGATCAACGACAACCAGGCATTGGATAAAATCCATTATTTCTATTTTAATCCTGGAGAGATTGCGGTGGTAAAAAAATTATTGATCTCAGCAGAACTGATTTTTAAAGATGTTAAAGCCTTTTGGCGACAACTAGATAACGAATAAAACTACACTCCAGATTTGTTTATATTGATAGAGCCACGAAGCATTGGGAAGCAACTTGATTAAATCCGACTACAAGATTCTATTGATTCCTATAGTTGGGCCACAAATCATTACCTTTTACTGTTCTTCTGGAACTCCCATCATTGATAGATATAATATGGGCTGGTGGTGCTTATGGTTGAAGGTGAAGGTTAAGTGCCTTGAGTTCCGTGCTACAGAACAGAAGATATACATACACAGCGAAAACGCCGGGTATTCAACTGAATCGGTCACGATGGAAAATGAGAACTTGATTATCCTGGGGAAGGTAATAGGACAAGTGCATTGTCATCAATATTGAGCGATGTATATAAATTATGTTTGTGATAGAAGAAAACAAAAACACTGTCAGAGATATGCTTATAATTCTTCTATCGCTTCCAACAATCCTTTGCCATTGGGGATGATGAAGTTATAGTTCGTTATAGGTCGGTCTGATTGAGTGATATTAAATTTTAGCATCCCTCCCGATGACAATAGTTCTAGAAGTCGTGGTACATCGACGGTTGTTATCATTATCCGATCTGAGAAATTTTCGCCTGAGAATCGATACACTTCTCCGTTTTGAGCTTTGACTCCTATTACATATTTTGTAGGATACTTAACACTACCAGTTATCCTACTTGATCCATATTCATATAACATCAGTGAAATATAATTTTTACCAATTAAGAAATCCACTCCTAATTCAGAATTGTGTGTTGCAGAATTTGAAAATGTACCGCCTATATAATTTTTATTGATTACATACCCTTCATCCAATAAATCACCAAATGAGTCTACGTATTTTCCAATTTTCCACATCCCAAATTCATCTTCCTGAATTTCTTGGGCATCGCTGACTTCATAAATATTTGGATACCCTAATAAGCCGTCAAGATAACCTGCTTGATAACCCTCTTCGTATGCGGATGCAAATAGTGCGCTGCCAAACATTAAAAGTAAGAAAAACAAGGACAATCTGTTTCTCATAGAGCCTGCTCCTTTTATAATTTTTTCATTTGTATAACATTATCAACATGATATTAAGTTTACTAAAGATGAAAATTTCTTATGATGAGCCAAAATAGCAATTAGGATCGACCACAGTCCACGTAAGAACGGTGCGGCCAATATCAGTCCACAAACCTTCTAAATACATAGGAACTTCGATATTTTGTATCTGTTTCTCATTGATTAAACAAACCACTTTTCTTAATAATGCAGAGATTGCACCTGGTATAATCTTATCTCCCTCCGTATCCTTAATCTGATCAATCAGTTCATTAGGCTTTTCGAAAATTTGACATATAAACCCTTCAGGCTCAGATATTCCAGACATTTTCAGAAGTTCATAATAATAACTTTTCCCCTGTCTATGTTTATAAATCTCGGATTCACGAAGGCCTTTCTTATAATCAAAATAGTTTAATAAATGTGGAACATTTGCATTCTCAATTCGTTTCAAGAATTCAATAAAAGTTAAAAAATTATCATTCCCATTACATGTTGTAAGTATTAAATCATGTGGTATAAGGTTCTCTATCTCTTTAACCTCTGAAAGCAATCTGTATTTACACCAAGAACTCCTGACTCGATCTGCTTGGACAATATTTTCCCATGTACAACCACATGTTGAAGCTGTACTACCTTTCTTTAGGCAACCCGGATACTTATAATCACTATCGACAACACATATGATTGGAGTTTTTGATGAATCAAATTTATCTTGAAGGCATCCTGATATTGTAGAACCACCCCCGTTGATTGCCTCATAATTATATCTGCCATTTGATGCTTTTAGAATTTTTCTTTCATACCATTTTGCTATCTCAATTAGAAAGGAAATATCTTCTGTGTTTTCAACAATAAAGTACGGCTTACGAAAAAGATCATGACGGACTTTGTTATATGGAATATTGACAATGGTTTTACCATTTTTAACCCCTGATTCCTCTTCAGAATATGATATACAGATGATTAGATCGGCAACATCGTAAAGACTTTTAAGTTGTGCATAATTAGTCAGAAGTCGATAATAAACTCTTTGGATATGCGAATCTCTGACTGAAGGTAATTTGACAAAAATCTCTAATATTTCCTTGGATGCAAAAAATCCACATTCGTTCGCTTGGATGGCAACACCAAGCCAAATCACAAATGCTAGATCTTCGTTATCCATGGTAGTAATATTGCTTTTTAATTCATCATCGATTGCAAAAACCATAGTCAAAGCCTTATTGGAGAAAAAAATCCTAATGGCCAATTTTCCAAGAACCCTTTGGAATCATATCTACCCACATTTGTCGTCGATAAGTTTTCATTTTCTTGATTGAAAATCACTAGCGCAATATCATTGCTATCAATTTCACCATCAGCAACTCGATGTCCGATCCAATTGATCATGGTTTCGCTATGTGTTTCAAAAATAATTTTCAATACAATTCCATTCATTTTCGCTTTCTTAATTGCGGCAATAAAAGCATCCACTAGACATGCTTGCAAATGGGGATGTAGATGTAATTCAGGTTGTTCAACGACAAATAATATCTCATCCTGCTCAGAAAAGAGAGATTCACTAAAAGGAAAAATCTCCGAATCATCTTCCTTATCATATTTCTTCCTTATCAACATCCATAATTGTGTAATTATTGGTAATACCTGAGAATAACCAAACCCCTTATCAGCAATATTATGACCACCGTCTTTATCTTTAATAATTAGTAGACTCAAGTGACCTTCGGATATTTGAGTATCTGGAATGAAGTTAAAATTATCTTTTATCCATTCTTGAAATTCATCCTTCTCATTCTTGCTCATCGCTTGAATAAACATTGGAAGATTTTTTCCCTGAAAATCAACTTCCTCGATTGATAAGTTCTGATTCCGATAATATCTTTCTGCTGTTGCCCTAACAGGAGCGATATAATGCACCTTTGAAGCAATTGAAATAAATTGATAATCAATATTTTGAAGAAATTTATTAATAAAACTTAATAAATAGAGGTTCCGGAGTTCTAAAAAATCTGGTGTATTAGAAGTCCAGTTTTGTATTACCCCCCTCCAAGTTTTTAGTGTATCTTTCTTTTTCTTCATTGAATTTAAAAAAGTTTCAGAAGGGTTCAAGTCAAAAGATTTAATAATTTTGTATATGGATTTTTTTACAAGTCTTCTACCCGTAAGATCCTCAATATAATTTACTAACAGATTAACCAGGAATGGCTGATCGAATCTATCATTCTTGCTTGCAGTAGACATGAGAGTAGGAAAAAAACTTTTAGTATAGTATCTTGCTTCAATATCTTTAATATTGTTCTTATAATCCTCACCATTAATTATCAATGACGTTAACTCATTTTTAGAATTGAGGTCAATCTTAAAATATTGGTCAAAAATATTTACTTTCATTGAATCAATGTATGTTTGATCGGCATTAGAAACTGAAAATTCGACTAGTAATTTCAACTTATTCTTTAGCAAGCCAGAGACAGCGTATGGTTCAAAAAAATAATACATATCATGAAATTCTTCTAATCCTCCTCCTACATAAGTTTCAAATTCAAAGGATATTACTTCAGCATCCACACCACCGTCTTTTCTAATTGCATCACTAAAACTACCATAATCTACATACCGTCCATACCATAGAATAGGGCCTCTAGTCTTTGCCTCTATGCTTTGACGGAACAACGGAAATGTTCGTAAAAAAGTACTTTTCCCAGAACTATTTTCACCAACGAGGATCGTGATCGGCTTTATAGGAATGGCACCAGAATCTTTAAAACATTTTAAATTTTTAATCCTTAACGATTCCATATTATCCTCTCTTGTCTCTAATCTATCATACTATAAAGTTGCATATATAAAAAATTCAAATTAGCAAATAATTATTTACCTTTGTCTATTGAAAATTTTCTTTTCTTTATTTGACTTCTACGACTTCTACTAAAACAAAAGGAATGAATGATTCTTCTATCTTATAGATTATTTTTACTATAATTTTCATTATTAAAGTTTAGGTTGTCTCACAATACGATTAACCTATTAAAACGGAATGTCATTGTCGTAAGAAGTTTTCTCTCGATTATCTTTTGGCGCTTCAAATGATAAATTGTATCTTGATTTATTTTTATATATCCAGCTGTACCCTTCCTCTGTTATTGAAATGTAATAATCATTATTCCCAAAACTATCACTTTCCTCTATATTATCAATATATTTTATTCTTTCTAAATTTCTCAGCGCAAGATTTGTTGCAAGATTATTATACCCCAATTCATTCATCTTTGAATGAATAATGCCAATAAAAACGGATCCCGAAGGAGATTGAATATTACCTCCAATCACACCTAATGCAATAACACATTCATCTGGAATACTTTTTTCTGAGAGTATGTCAGCCTCTGATTCTGGTAAGAGAATGGTATTTTTTTTTGCCATTAAGCTTTGAAGCTTCCTGGTTATGTCCTTCTCTAGGACTTCAAACCCTCCTTTTGTTCCAGTTGAATATCTAATTATTGATCTGCTTTGGATATCAAATGGGTAGGGAGTCTTTCTTTCTTCAGAACAAACAAGCACAATCCTTTTTCCGTATGCGAGGGCCAAACCAACTTCAAACCAGACATTGGGATTATCCAAAGAGATATCAGCTAAAACAATAGCACTCTCTCTAATCTTCAAATTGATGTCATCAATTGGGATCTCTGTACTGGGATCTTCGTCAATTCTGTATGGCTCCAATTTTGCAGATTTTATTGCGGGTACAAAAATTTCTTCATAACGAGCATCAAATTTATCATGATCAAACGGTTGAATCACAAAGCAATGATTTAAATCCATCTCGGTTTCTCCCATGTGATGTAATTTTTCACATTAAAATAACAACTCATACCATTCTATCCTAATTTACAGTAAACAGATAGAACTAATTTGATTAGTAACTATTTACTAATCTTTTTCAGGATATTTAAGTTGGTATTACTAAGCGTCATTATTTAAATATTCATATAACAATTAGAATAATTTCTCACAATTCGCATTTCTCTTGAACAGAAAGACCTCTATGTTTATCATGCCTTTAGAGAATAGTTCAGATTTCATGGGAGCTACAAATGTCGGAAACTTATAACATCTATTGCGATGAGACATGTCACTTAGAACATGATGTGAGTAAAGTCATGGTGCTCGGAGCTGTTTGGTGTGAACAGGAAAAGGTGGAAGAAATTGGACACCGCATGAAAGAAATTCGCATTAAGTACGGAATCCCGCCTTATCTGGAGATTAAATGGGTAAAGGTTTCTCCTGCTCAAAAGGCTTTCTATTTGGATATAATTGATTATTTCCTTGATGACGACGATCTACATTTTAGAGGGATAATCATCCCAGATAAGACAAAACTCAACCACCAGGCTTATAACCAGACACATGACGATTGGTACTATAAGATGTTCTTCGATCTAATAAAGGTAATTATCTCACCTGAGGACCGCTATAATATTTTTCTTGATTATAAGGATACCTGGGGTGCGAAAAAGATTCAAAAACTGCACAATGTATTATCAAATTCCACCTACGACTTTTCAAGAGAGATAGTTCAACGAATTCAATTGGTTCGCTCTCACCAAGTCCAATTGATTCAATTATGTGACTTGCTTATTGGTGCGATTGAATATAAAAATCGTCATCTCTCAGAAAGTGACCCAAAAGCAGCAATAGTTGCCAGGCTAATTGAAAGAACTGGTTATTCCCTTGAGCATACAACACTGCTTAAAGAAAAAAAGATGAACCTCTTGCGTTGGAATGGAGCAGATGTATGAGTTGTCTTTCAATCGAATGGCTCCCTCCAAAAATTGATATTTGCGAAGGTACCTTTAAGAAAATAGTCCAAACGCTTTACGCAAGATTCCAAATGGATATCAAGTGTGGCAATATCATATTCCAGGGTTTTAAAGTTGGGTATCAGCCTGGTTACGAGCCTTCAGGAATGGGTTATGAAAAAATCTTCTGGCATCTGATAACTGCTGATGAGACCATAACCGGGGAAAGAGTCCTTGATCATGAGCGTGCTTCAAGGCTCTCTTGGATCAAGCCGGTCTTGGAACACTCATCGGAACCTTGTATAAAAGTTTGGGATTACGAGGAAGCGAACCGAAAGATGGGTATTCGAACCTACGTTTGGCTGGAAGAGTTGGACTTCATAATTGTCTTACAGAAAGTTGTGTTGCGATCCGATAAGACAGTCATGGATATTATCACATCATTTCATATAGATGGACCATCATACAGAGCAAAAATTAGGAAAAAATGGGAGAAGCGATTGCAGGAGAGCTAAACGCTTAAGATACCAGCACAAGCCAATTCATTAAAAAAAAAGCAGAGGGCGCCGTAGCGACCTCCGAACTCCTTCTACATCATGGTAGATGAATCTACCCATAATCTACCATTACATGTACACACTGTCAAGTTAAAGTGATATGTATTGTTGCATGTACACACAAGTGCCGGTATATGCATAATAGATGCAAGTTGTGTACAGCATAGAAAGTCTTAAAAAATTTATGAATCCATATATCAACTACAACTATGCATGCTGTTCAAACCTTCTTGAAAATACCCTACATCTAGACGTCGGTTTAGTAGTATCGCGAAAAAGGTGATACCAAAAGTGATACAATTTTTGTGTCAAAATGGGTACCAGTGGTGAGGAAAGGTCTGAAACTATTTATATGCATCATAGGATATTACTACAAATTCCTACCCTTTATAATTAAAGTGGGAGCTGTCTCCTAAGGAAGGGGTCACGCGTTCGAATCGCGTTCGGGGTATGAGGCAAGGCCGTGCAATCATTTGCACGGCCTTGCTTTGCAAGTACCTGGTACCTGTTTTACAGAACCGCGGTATTGGGTTGATCTGTTCCAGGTGATTGGGTCGAACCGTTTCCAAAGC
>PGXU01000054.1:1561-24519 GCA_002839335.1 Spirochaetae bacterium HGW-Spirochaetae-4 | reverse complement strand
GGTATTGCTTTCACTGAACAGTTACAGGGTATTGTAATCACTGAACAACCACACGTGTTTCGGTTGCCACTTGCCCCGTAACCTGCTCCGGGGTACACTCGGTGCATGGACATAGCGGCACTCTCGGCGAAACATATCCAGGAAGCGATCAATTACGAAACAGTGCTGCTCGGCTCCAGGAAGTCCGAGTCCCATATGGAACCGATTTTCGAACGGATAGGGGAAATTGTACCCTTGACCGATCCCCTGACCCTGCACCCGAACACCTACGCCGAATACGTTGGAATCCCTGCGCAGGAACTTTTGGAGACACATTCCCATGTGAAGGCACGTTTTCTTCGGCTAGATGATTCCGACATCGTGCTCAAGCGGGGGGACGGCTTGTATCCCCAACCGGTCGCACGGATATCCGGTTCGCCCAGGTTCCTTTACCTGCGGGGTGACCACGGGTTGCTCGATACGAAATGTGTGTGTGTGATCGGCACCCGCAATCCCAGCAGTGAAGGGAAGGCCTATGCGAAGGAGACGGTGCAAGAGCTGGCTGGACACGCGGTCACCGTCGTATCGGGTCTGGCTTTGGGTATCGATGGAATCGCGCATATCACTTCCCTTGCCACCGGCACGTCCACAATCGCTGTGTTGGGGACTGCGTTGACCGAAGTATATCCGGCAGAACACCGGAAGCTGCAGAAGATGATAGGGGAGCGGGGGTTGCTGATTACCCGTTTCTCTCCGGCGACCCAAACCCAGAAGTGGCATTTTTTGCTTCGGAACCAACTCATGAGTTCCCTGTCCATCGGTTCGATAGTGGTGGAGGACCGCGATGGCGGTGGTGCGGTCAAGCAGGCGCAGTATGCCTTGGACCAACAGCGCAAGGTGGTGGTGTTCCAGCATGTGCTGGACAACCGTTCGCTGCTGTGGCCCCGCCGGCTTTCCCTCAAGCCGGGAGTCCTGGTCGTGAAACATCCGGGTACTATCCATGCACGGTTGTTTGCGCCGGCATCCCAAGCACAACCACAGGACCTCGGGGAGGCACGGTCGGCACAACTTTCGTTGTTCGACTTGTCTTGACAATGCATTGCTCCTTGCATAGTATTCAACCCTATGAAAGCACATGAACTTCGCAACAAATACATAGAATTCTTTGTATCCAAGGACCATACGCAGATTTCCGGAGCTTCCCTGATTCCGGAAAACGACCCGACGGTATTGTTCACCACAGCGGGAATGCATCCACTGGTCCCCTATATCCTGGGACAGGAGCACCCCTCGGGAAACCGGTTGGTGGATTACCAGAAATGTATCCGCACCGGGGACATCGATGCGGTCGGCGACCCGCATCACCTGACATTGTTCGAAATGTTGGGGAACTGGTCCCTCGGAGATTATTTCAAGGAAGAGGCGATCCGCTACAGTTATGAATTCTTGACCAAGTGGTTGGCGATCAACCCGGACAAATTGTCTGTTACCGTCTTCGCCGGCGATGAAGGGGTTCCCCGTGACGACGAATCCGCTTTGATCTGGCGCAGCTTGGGAATTCCAGACGAACGGATCTATTTCCTCCCACGTGAAGACAATTGGTGGGGCCCAGCTGGCGAAGCCGGTCCCTGTGGTCCGGACACCGAAATGTTCATAGACACCGGTCGTGAATCCTGTGGTCCCGATTGTCGTCCCGGCTGCAAATGCGGCAAGTATTTCGAGATTTGGAACGACGTGTTCATGGGCTACCGCAAGACGCTCGATGGCGATTATGTACCACTGGAACGCAAGTGTGTCGATACCGGCATGGGAATCGAACGGACCATCGCCATTCTGCAAGGCAAGAAGTCGGTGTACGAGACCGAAGTGTTCACTCCGATCATCGCAGGCATAGAACGCCTTTCCGGTGTGGCCTACGGTGGGAAGGAAGAATTGGATATCTCGGTGCGTATCATCGCCGACCATGTCCGTACCAGCGTCTTTATCTTGGGCGACCAGCGGGGGGTGAAGCCTTCCAATGTCGGCCAAGGCTACATATTGCGTCGTTTGATCCGGCGGGCCGTGCGGCATGGCAGGAAGCTTGGAATCGACGGTAAATTCCTCTCCGCACTCGCCACGGTTGTCGTGGACATGTATGGGGACGCCTATCCCGAATTGCTGGACAACCGGGAATTCGTCCTGACGGAATTGGGGTTGGAAGAGGAGAAGTTCTCCACCACCTTGCAGAAAGGCGAGCACGAGTTCGAGAAGATGCTTCCCAACCTGTTGAAGGGAAACGGCCGGGTAATCAACGGTCGGATAGCCTTCAAGTTGTACGACACCTATGGATTTCCCATCGAACTGACCGAGGAGCTGGCGGCCGAGCACGGTTTCACTGTCGATACCGAAGGGTTCGATGCGGCGTTCCAGAAACATCAGGAAGTCTCTCGGGCCGGAGCGGAGCAGCAGTTCAAGGGCGGGTTGGCCGACCATAGCGAACTTACCACCGCGCTGCATACCGCGACCCATTTGCTGCACCAGGCCTTGCGAACGGTACTCGGCACGCATGTCGGGCAGAAGGGTTCGAATATCACCCCCGAACGGCTCCGGTTCGACTTTACCCACGACGCTCCCATGACAGCGGATCAGGTGCAGCAAGTCGAGGATATCGTGAACAGTGTCATTGCCCGAGACCTTCCCGTTTCGTTCGAGACCATGACCATTGAGGAAGCCAAGGCACAGGGTGCCATTGCATTCTTCGAGAGCAAGTATGGCGAGCAGGTCAAGGTATACAGTGTCGGGGACTTCTCCAAGGAAGTCTGCGGCGGCCCGCACGTCACCAGCACAGGGTCCATGGGACATTTCAAGATACAGAAGGAGCAATCGTCCTCGGCAGGGGTCCGGAGGATCAAGGCGGTTCTGGAAAAGTAATCGTTCATATACCAATAATGAGACATCCCCGAACAGGTGAAGCTGTGGGGATGTTTTTTTGTCAAGAAGTGACAAGCCGTTCGTTAAATATTCCTCTATCGACACGCTATAATGACAAATGTAGAAAGAAAAACTTGACAACCAAACAGCGGCGGAGGAAAATATCAACAAACTTGACGTCGTCGCTGTACGGTTATGCAGCGGGAAGGGGAAGTGTATGAAAAAAGTGCTTTTGTTGGTTGTGTTGATTCTGTTGGTTTCCGCTACCGCGGTATATGCCGCAGAGCCGAGAGAGGGAATCCGCGCCGGTCTGATCACCGGTTTGCCGTTCCATATCGGTGTATCGGGCGAGTATAATTTTGGACAAGCCACAGCTTCGGTTTCTCTCGGATATGCCAGCGCATTTCTGATCAGAATTGGTGGTGACTACAATTTTGACAAACCCTTCGTGAACGATGCCTGGGGAATGGCCTTGTATCTCAGTGTTGGTGGACATTTGGACCTGCTTATCGGAAGTGGCTGGAATACCGTGGCGTTGGGGATTCCGGTGACCTGGTCCTACTATTTGGATGACCTGCCCATGAAGATATTTGTCAAAGCTGGACCGGAGATATATTTTGGCTTGGGAGGAGGACTCGATTTCCTCGGTACTATCGGAGCCCTCTACCAGTTCTAGTGTAATCCAAAGATATTGCCAGCTGACCATGCCCAGCCGTCTCTTAGCGAGACGGCCGCATGTGTCTTGGCATCAGACTATTTCAAGTTTCACGGCAATACCTGGGAGGTGTATCCTACTTTCTGCAATCGGCTCCCATGGCCACCCGAGTACTGCCGAGATTCCCAGCAATTCGCGCACATGGCAATTGGCGATCGCCCGTTGCACATGATCTACCTGGAACTCGTGCGGCATCAAATGTGCCGGCGCCTGCAGAAGTGTAGGCCGGGTTGATCGCAAATCCAACCAGCATTCCTGTATGCCGAGACCGATCTCTTCCTCGGTACGTTGTGGCATGCCGCGATGACCGGTCGGCTTTGCCTCCAGGTACAGGTTCTCATACCGTAGGATACTATCGTAGTATTCCCGGACGATACCCACCGGTTCGGAAGCAACGATACCCAAGCCCAATTCTTCCATGCATTCCCGCTGTGCACATTCCTGGGGCGTCTCTCCGGGATCGATTCCCCCACCAGGCAGGACATATTGGCTGCGGTTGGCCATATAGGAGAAGGCCATGCGTCCCCCATGGACAACGACAGCCCTGCAGGTCCGACGGAACCATGGGTTCAACACCGATGCATCTTCGATAGGTCGGGTATCGTATATGGTGAAAATCTTGATGGGACTACCTCACAAATTCGAATCGCACACGTTCTTCGGAACCGCCAATTGGCCACAGGCACCATTGACTCCCCGACCTCGCGAGAATCTGCGGGTATAGGGAACACCGAGCAGGTCGAGTTCACGGGTAAATGCCGCGATTTCCTTGCCATCGGGAGTCTCCCAATCGAGTTCGGCCGCCGGATTCCAAGGGATGAGGTTCACTATGACATCCAGCCCCCGGATAAAAGCTGCCAGTTTCCTTGCCGATTGGAGACCTGTATTGTAGTTGTGCAGCATGACGTATTCGAGGGTGAACCGCTTTCCCACGACATGCTGATAGTGCAGGAGGGCCGACTTCAGCTCTTCGAGTGGGTACGCCTTGTTCACCGGCATCAATTCCGTGCGTTGCGCATTGTCGGCTGTCACCAGGGAGACGGCCAGCTTGACCGGAAGATTGATCTCCGCCAGCTGAAGGATTCCCGGAATGAGTCCGCATGTGCTTATGGTGATGCGCCTGAGACCGATATCGAACCCGGCGGGATCATGCAGATAGTTGATTGCCTGGATCACCTCGGCGAAGTTCGCCATAGGTTCCCCCATTCCCATGAATACGATATGGGTGGTGTCGGGAGCAATACGTCTCAGGTGGACAAATTGTTCGATTATCTCGAATGCCTGCAGGTTCCTCACCAATCCCATGGTACCGGTACGGCAGAAGGTACAGCCCATGGCACACCCGACCTGGCTCGAAAGACACGCTGTCTTGCGGTCCTCCTTGTCTGTCAGCAGGACACATTCGACTACCGCTCCATCGATAAGCTGGATGGCCAGCTTGGTTGCTCCGGAGGAATCGGTCTGCTCGTCGACCACCTCGCTGGAAGCCAGGCGGGGCATGGCCAGCCCCAACTGGTAACGGAGCGGTTTCGGTAAATCGGTCATCTCCTCGAAATTCGAGACACCGCGGACGAGCCATTTATAGACCTGTTTCCCCTGAAATGTCTTCTCCAAACCCAATGCCCCTAGGATCTCATTGGGCTTCATGCCATACAGGGTCTTTGGCATCTTCTTCCGGTCATCCATACTTCACTACTCCTCGTATGGGTACAGTCTACGCGAACATCGCGATAATGGCCAGTAGGACGCCGGTGATACCTTCTCCGCCAAGGAAGCCGCTGGCAACCAGGCTGGTCTTGTCCGCCAACTGCTCCGACCGTTTTTTTCCAATGATCCTCTTGACGGCTAGGAGCACCAGCGCACCGAATCCCATGATGGTCGAAATCGCGATCGGCAAATAGATACCGAGTCCCAATGTCGCAGCCGGTACGTTCATGACATACAAGACAATTCCAACAATCGCACCTATGGTGAAGGCAGGCACATGGCCAAGTCCTCCGACCATTGCGGTGACCGCCCGTGCCTGGGGAGCGGGAAGCATCTCCGAACCGAACCCACCGAACGCATCCTTCAGCACAAACAGGGCTATGACCGCCACAACCGAACCGACGAGGCCGCCGATTCCTTCGGCGACAATCTGGGAAGAGGGTTTCGTGCCGACCAGATGGCCCGATTTCAAATCGTTCATCATATCACCGGTCAAGCCGCACGCGACAGCGGTGACACCGGCGATCGAGAAGGCCGCGATGGTCGAAGGGTTCCAAATGATCTGGATAGCGAGCAGCACGAGGATGCCGAATATCTCCATGGGGTTGATGCCGGTCTGTCCGGTCAACATTGCTGCCAGCTGCGTTGTGAGATAGATGCCGACGATAGTGACCACCGCTTGCAAAAAGCTGATTTCCGAGCCTGCGGTGAGCAACACCAGCACTCCGACTATAACCGACAAGGCGATCCACCTGGTCTTTCCTGCGGGTATGGCGAATACATTGGAAGACGCGGTCTTCTTCGTGCCCTGTTGCTTGAATTGCGATATCTTCTGGATCGCCGTCTTGGCCAGGATACCGATCCCGGTTCCGACCATCAACCCGATTCCTAGATTTTGTCTGAACAAGTCCGCCCCGGCCATATCGGCGAACAAACCGGTAACGATGCCGATCGGCGTGATCAGAAGGTATCCCAGGACCGCGCCACCGAGCCAGACGAGGGAGAGCACCGGACCTATCATCGCCCCGATACCCGCAGCCATGGGCGAGACCCACATGGCG
This sequence comes from Spirochaetae bacterium HGW-Spirochaetae-4, assembly GCA_002839335.1. GTDB lineage: Bacteria > Spirochaetota > Spirochaetia > Sphaerochaetales > Sphaerochaetaceae > UBA8525. The sequence goes on along the minus strand of PGXU01000054.1, from coordinate 18,147 downwards.
ACTCCGGGAACCACAGCCGTACCGGCGAAGATCACCAATACCGCGGGGATTATGGGTATGCCGTCACGGAAGATGGTGAACAGCGCGCTTGCGGCCATGCAAGCGAACAGCAGGACGGCTCCCTTGCCCTTTGTCGTACTGGCAATGAGCGTGTTGTAGGCGGCCTGGCCCATGGGATAGGGCAGTTGTTCCTCGACGATATACCGTTGGCGGGCGACAATGGTGAACAACGTTCCCAACAGTGCGCCGGAGAGGGTGATCACCAGTATCGATAGTGGCGACACCTCGGCCTGTGCATTGAGCATCCAGATACCTGGAAGAGTGAATGCGAGCCCTCCGGCAACCATTGCGCCGGAGCTCATCATGGTGTGGGTGACATTGATCTCCTGTAGGGAAGAACCCTTGAACCGCCGAAGGATTGCCATACTGACAACCGTTACGAAGACGGTAGGCCAGGGTAGGGCCCCCATGCGCAAGGCGACATACATGGAACTGCTGGTTATGACGATAAGGCCGAACAGGCCGATGATGAATCCACGCAGAGTCAATTGACGTATAGGTTTTGTTTCCATAAAAGCTCCTCCCCCTGTCGATGGCGCAAGCATAACAGATTGACGGATATTCGTTAAGTGTTCAGAAAACAAGCGTAAACAGGCGAAATTTGTAACCTTTCCAAAGGTTTTAGGTATAAGTTCTAGATATTGTGTGGATAATACCGACCGAGTGCAGTATTATTCTATACAGTAACAAACGCGGGATACATTCCCAAAGGAGATGAATCGTATGAAGAAAGTCTTTCTGGTGGTTGCTCTTGTCCTCATCATTGCCCTGCCCCTTTCAGCCGCAGGCTACATGAAGACAAACGGTATCGGTGTTGGACTCAGCGGAGGCTGGCCGGTATCCGGTGTCGCGGTGAAGTACGGTATGGATGATTTCAGACTCGTCGGAACCCTTGGCTACAACTACAATGGCGGTTTCGCCCTTGAAGCCGGAGCACAATACGATTTGAGCGAGTTCGATATCGATGGAGTTCCCTTCTATGTGAACGTTGGCGTGACCGGTGCGATCAGTGCTGGTGGCCCTGACTTCACGCTCTCTGTCAATGTGCCCTTCGGCGTGTCCTATTTCTTCGAGGATTTCCCGGTCGAGGTATTCTTGAAAGTCGGTCCTGGACTCAGGATTCTTCCCGATCTCGGCTTCGACATTGGCGTAGCACTCGGCGGACTCTGGTATTTCGAATAGAAACACCACACGAAAACAACAATGTGAAGGTCACGATGGAAAAATCCACCGTGGCCTTTCTTCTTGTCTTGTTTAGACTTCAGTTTGGGAGAAGGGTTCCAGCTTGGAAACCAACCGGGCAGGAATGCGGGCCGTTATCGCCACGCCGTCATCGATATACTTGATATCTATGATAGTGCCGTTGTTCCTGACAAGGGCGACCAGATCGCCCCTCGAATGGGGGAACAGGTAGGTGAACTCGGGATGCGAATGGTGCGCCATGATCTCCATGGCATTGAGCAATTCGGTTATTCCCCGCTGTTCACGCACCGATCCGGCAATCGATCCCGGGTGGTCCGCCAGTATTTTTGCGACCGAGAACTCATTGTGCGGACTGTCCATCTTGTTGATGAACACCACCATGGGTTTTCCCTCGCATCCGAGTGATGAAAGCACCTTCATGGTGGTCTCGAAGCACTGGAGCATGTCGGGGTGGGCCGCATCGACCACATGGATGATGAAATCATCGTACCTTGCCTCTTCCAATGTCGATTTGAAGGCATCCACCAATTGGTGCGGCAGGTCGCTCACGAATCCTACGGTATCCGAGATCAGCATGTCGCCGCCCCGGGGCAGGGCCACCTTCCGTGTGGTGGGATCAAGGGTCGCGAACAACTTGTTCTCGACCAGCACATCGCTTTTGGAAAGCAGGTTGAGCAATGAGGATTTTCCCGCATTGGTATATCCGACAATCGCAGCTGTGGGAAGTGTTCCGTTCGATCGGCTCTTGCGTTGGATCGCACGTTGCGCCTCGACCTTCTTCAGCTCTTCCTTGAGAACGGTGATCTTGTTCAATACGATCCGCCGGTCTATCTCGAGCTGGGTCTCGCCTTCACCCCTCGTGCCTTTTGTTCCGCCCCGTTGCCGTGAAAGGTGTGTCCATTTGCGGGTCAGGCGGGGAAGCGAGTATTCCTGGCGGGCCAGCGCCACTTGCAGGACAGCTTCCTTGGTCGCCGCGCGGTCGCTGAAAATCTGCAGGATCACCTCCTGCCGGTCGATCACGGCGATATCCATGGTCTGCTCGAGGTTCCGCTGGACGCGGGGAGCCAGGTCGCGGTCGAATATGATACAATCGGCCCCGGCTTCCTTGGCCAACGCATCTAGCTCGGCCACTTTTCCCGATCCGATCAGGGTGGCGGCATTGGTTTCGCGGAGAGGAATGACAAGGGAACTGACGATTTCGGCCCCCATGGTCTGTACCAGACTCTGAAGTTCCTCCAGGCGCGCTTCCGAGCGTCGGATTTCCTCGCCTTGGGGTCGTATCACCACGACAAAGGCTTTGGTCTGCAGCTGGTCGATCTGAATAAGTGTTGTATCTGTAATGGAAAAAGCTCCTTTCGGCAATTATCGCAGATAGTTACCTTAGATATCATTATATGCTATACTCCACGCGCATTACAAGCAATCAAAGGGGTCCCCATGGGTTTAAACTGCGGTATCGTCGGATTGCCGAACGTCGGCAAGTCAACAATTTTCTCAGCGCTTTCCTCGGCACCGGCCGAAGCGGCAAATTATCCTTTCTGTACCATCAATCCGAATATCGGCATGGTCAGCATACCTGACAAACGACTCGACAGGATTGTCGAACTGATTCCCACCGAACGGGTTGTCCCGGCTACAGTCGAATTCGTTGATATCGCCGGTCTGGTCGCGGGTGCCTCGAAGGGCGAGGGGTTGGGAAACCGCTTCTTGGCCTCTATCCGCGAGGTCGGAGTCCTGGTCCATGTGGTCCGCTGTTTCGAGAATCCGGATATCATCCACGTCGACAATAGGATCGACCCGGCCAGCGATATAGAGACCATAAACATAGAACTGGCTTTGGCCGATCTCGAAACGGTGGACAAACGCTACCAGAAGACTTCCAAGATGTCGCGCCTGGACAAGGAAACGGCGAAGCAGGTCGCCTCCGTGCTGCCTGTCCTGGAAAAACTCCGTGAGGCACTGGGTAACGGTATTGCCGCCCGGAGCCTCGGCTTCAGCGAGGAAGAATTGAAACTGGTCTACGACCTGCACCTGATCACCCTCAAGCCGGTGATCTACGTCTGCAACGTGGACGAGGATGGAATTAGCGAAGAGAACGATTTTGTGCGGACCGTGCGGTCCATAGCAGAGGCAGAACATGCCCCGACCGTGGTGATCTGCGGAAAAATCGAAGCGGAGATTGCTGCGCTCGATACGCCGGAAGATCGCGCGGAATTCCTGGAAGCCGTGGGGCTGGAGGAGTCGGGACTCAACCAACTCATACATACGGGGTACCGGACTTTGGGATTGCGGACCTTCTTCACCGCCGGAAGCGATGAGAACCGCGCATGGACATTCCACGCGGGGGACAAGGCACCACAGGCCGCTGGAGTCATCCATACTGACTTCGAGAAGGGGTTTATCAAAGCCGAGGTGTACCATTGTGATGATCTGTTCAACTACGGTAGCGAACAGAAGGTGCGGGAAGCCGGGAAGTTCAGGATCGAAGGGAAGGAGTATGAAGTGCGCGATGGAGACATCATGCACTTCAGGTTCAACAACTAATTACCAGGTTGCGCTGAATTCGATCGGCTGTGCCAACAGCAGGAACTCGATGAGGGGTATGTCGAACCGGATGGAATTCGGACCTTCGCGTACCCCTCCCTTTTGGCTCCTGATCACCGAGGGTGTGGTCAGACGCAAGGAAATGACACTGTCGGTTATCGAGGTCGGACCATCCTCGCCCAAGATATAACTGATCATATCCAAGTACTCCTCCTCGCTCATGCCCTCGTTGTACAGGGGGCCGAACGTCTCGAAGTTGGGGTCTGCGAGGAAGGGAATCATGTGGGTCAGTTGCGGATAGTTTTCCATATCCAAACGGATCACCAACGTGGTGGCTGCCGCCGTGCGTGTGATCCGTACGATGCTCTGGGGTTCGCGCTTGTTGAGGTCGTTCAGCAGGTTTTCCAGGCTGGAGAAGGTGAAATCGATGAAATAGCCGTTGGAACCGATTTTTGTCGATGCTATGTTCGATGCGCTGGCGGTGGCGTGCAATTGGTTGACGAAGTCGTCGATCGAGGCATCCATGATCGATTTCTCCCGCTCTTCGGGAGCGAACGGCTCGAAATCCTCCAGTACCGTCAGGAAGAAATCGTATACGTACAAATCGGTGGTAGCCCAACCCGAACGATCCTGGGTGAGGCTGAGACCCTGTTGCATGACACAGCTGCTGGATATTGCCATGGTCAGCACGATCATGCCCAGCACCAGCTTCCGATACCTTTTCGTACTCATCATCACATGCCCCTTTGTGCTACTGTAGCCTACCGATAATGGATTTTGCAAGCACAAGCTCTCCTTACCCTTCCATCTTCTCGACATAGAGGATGCCGTCGTCGACAAAGATCCAATAGGGGTGCGGTTCCTCGGAAGGTGGATAGGTCCTGGAAAAATCTACCAGCGATGTGGAATCCAATTGTGCCAACAGGTCGCTGTCGTATTGCAGGTAGACGACCGGACTCTCCCCGCTCTCCTGCAGGTGTGCGATTCCCTGATGCAATTCCATATAGCTGAGCAGTGCCGGCAAGAGGTCCTGCTTGTCATTCTCGTGGTACAGCGTTTGGATAAAACGGTCCTGTACCGCGAAGATATCCTCGTCTTCCTCGATCGGGCACTCCTCGAGATAGATCGAGAACGCCTCGAGCAATTCTACCGGCCGGAAACCGAGACCGGAGCATGCCGCATGGAACCACATGACGGCTTGGCCTTGGGTATAGAATAGGTCGCATGCATCCTTCAAGCGCAAGGCGACTGCGATATCGGCGCTTTTCATGGTCGGGCTGCCGATAAGCAGGTACGGACTCTCCTCCTGGTAGCGCAGGTGCAATGCCTTCGCATCCTCCGCCAGTTGTGTTCCGGGTAAAAGCGCCAATAGGAAAATATCCAGATTGCTCGGTTTGCATCCGATCGCATAATCGATACTGTCCCTGAAGGATTCCAAGGTGTCACCGGGCAGTCCGATGATGAGGTCCAACCCGAAGACCACACCATGGGTGTTGAGCAACGCAACCTTGCTGGCAAACAACTCGGGGTCGAACTTGCGGCCGATACCGTTCAATACAGCGGCATTGCAACTCTGCAATCCTATTTGGAGCGAACAGTGGAATTGGCCGAACAGCCGGGCCGTCTGCTTGTCCAGCAATTCAGCACGGACTTCGAAGGTGAAGTGCATGTCCGATGGGGAGCGGTCACGCAACAGGGTAAGCATGTGCACGGTACGCTTGCGGTCCATGTTGAATGTCGGATCCAGGACGAATACATGCTTTACCTCGTGGACAACCAGCAATTCCAACTCGGCTTCGATCCGCTCGTCGGGATAGGTCCGTACCGAACGGCTGCCACGCGATTCGAAGCAGAATGCGCAGTGGTAGGGACATCCTCGGGTCATTTCCCACAAGACCCCCTCATAATCGGAAGGGATCGCCGTACCGGTAAGCAGTGGAGAGGCCAACGTGGACAAGTCCAGTGGATATACCGCGTGGGCCAGGGAGGTCGAGTTGGTTTGGATCCCGGGACCTTGGGGTTCCTGCCCCGCAAGCAGTTGTGAAACCGCCAGTGCGACAGTTTCCTCACCTTCGCCCAACACGATGAAGGACAATCCCATGTCGAGCAATTCCTGGGCTTTGGCACCGGCTTCAGGTCCGCCCGCGTACACGATCGTGTCGGGACACAGCTGCTTGAATGCCGGTATGAACCGGTTGAACCAGTCCCGGTTGTACAGGTACATCGACAAGCCCACCAGATCGCTGCCAGTCTTTGCGACGGCTTGTGCCGCCATCACAGGATCGTGGGTGTCCGCAAGGTAATGTGACAACGATACGTCCGTGGCATCCTGTGTCCGCACGTCGTTCCCAAGAGCGGTAAGGATGCACAATGCCCCCAAAGGATAGGCCATGGGAGATTGTTCGATCGCACAAGCCACCAGGTTGATGGAGAATTTGCCGGCCACGCTATTTGATATCGACGCCACCGAACGCCGCGAGACAACGGACCGTGACCGTGGGAACCGAACGGTCCAACGGATCCTTGGCCTTGTTCTCCACGCCGCCGAACAGTGGGGTTGCCCTCGTCACCACCCGAACATTGCTGGGGAACCGGATATCGATGCCACCGAATACCGCCGAAGCATCCACTATGATATCGTGGTCTATCCTGGCATCGCGGAAATCCACCGTGAGGCCACCGAACAGGGCGAACAATGTCGATCCATCCAGATTGTCGGCGGAATTCCTGATTTCCTGACCTGAGAAGACCGCGGTGTAACTCGGATAGTCCGTATCGTCCCTTTTGGAGGAGGAGTTGGTGGAATAGGGGCTTTGTCCACGACTTTCATGGGATTCCCGACGCCCCTCGCTCCGATAGGAACTACGGTCCGGGTCCACCTGCTCCCGTTCCTGGGAATCCTCCTGGTGTCGGGGATTGAATATGAACAGGAGACCGAATCCGATAATCGCCGCTCCGACGACATAGGTGCTGTTGAACCACTGTGGAATCCAGTCCTGTTGGTTCGCCAACAACCAGAAACCGAGCAGGAGCAAGCCGAAATTCCAGGGACCGACGCCACCGCTGGTCATGGAGACGATTGCGACGATAATGATCGGCAAGGTCCACCAACCGGTGAAGAAGAAGGAAAATTCTATACCTGCTGCTTTTAGGATCAGGTTGATTCCGACAAATACAATGATCAGACCAATGAGCACTTTGGCTGTGTTTTGTTTCATGGAGCCATTGTGGCCAAAATCCACCTCTGCTGTCAATCGTTGACAAAACCCTTTGCACCTCCTATAACTGTAGTTCCTGCGTGGTCGCACCCTGTATTGCCGGCGGCGCTCGATAAGGACGATATTCATGGCAAAGAAACAGAACACGAATGGCAAGACGCTCATTATCGTGGAGTCCCCCACGAAAGCCCGGACCATCAGGAAATTTCTCCCTGAGCATTGTTCCGTCATCGCATGCAATGGACATGTGCGGGACCTGCCCTCCAAGGACCTCTCGATCGATGTCGAACACGACTATACCCCCAAGTATGTGGTCTCCAAGGGCAAGGACAAGATAATAAAGGAAATCAAGAGCGAACTCGCGACGAGCACCGAATTGATGCTCGCGACCGATGAAGACCGCGAGGGCGAAAGTATCAGCTGGCACCTGCTCGAACTGTTGAAGCCGAAAGTGCCGTACCAACGCATGGTGTTCCATGAAATCACCAAACGGGCGATCCTGCATGCATTGGAACATGGTCGGGAACTCGACATGGCGCTGGTGAATGCCCAGGAGGCCAGACGGATACTCGACCGCTTGTATGGATATACCATCTCTCCCTTCTTGTGGAGAAAGCTTTCCCAGCCCAAGCTTTCGGCAGGACGGGTGCAGTCACCCGGTTTGCGCATGGTGGTGGAACGGGAACGGCAACGTATGCGGTTCGTGACAGCCAATTATTGGGACGTCAAGGCCAATCTATATAGGAATGGCGATACCGTAACACAGGATTTCGAGGCGAAGTTGGAATCTGTCGACGGTGTGCGAATCGCAATCGGAAAGGACTTCAATCCCGAGACGGGAAAACTGAATCCCCACAAGCATGTGTTGGTGGTTGACGAACAGGCTGCGAAGGAGCTGTCCGAGCGGTTGCAACATGCCGCGTGGAAAGTCCTTTCGGTCGAGGAGAAGGAAAAGAAGCAACGCCCGGCTCCCCCGTTCATTACTTCGACATTGCAGCAGGAGGGAAGCCGCAAGCTTCGGTTGAGCGCGAAGGATACCATGCGTATCGCCCAGAAGCTCTACGAAAGCGGGTTGATCACCTATATGAGGACCGACTCCCCAAGTCTGAGCCAAGAAGGTATACAAGGTGCCCGGGACGCGGCCGGCTCGCTGTTCGGTCTCGAATATCTTTCCCCGACCTCCCGCCAATACGCATCCAAGAGTTCCTCCGCCCAGGAGGCGCACGAAGCCATACGCCCGGCAGGCGAGGTGTTTGTCCATCCCGAGAAGAGTGGATTGCACGGTGCGGAATACGCCCTGTATGAGATAATTTGGAAACGGACTCTGGCAAGTCAGATGGCCGAGGCGATAAAAGCCTCCACCACCGTAAAGATCGAAGCGGACGACACGGTATTCTCAGCTACGGGAAACAGGATCGTGTTCCCTGGATTCATACGTGTCTATGTAGAGGGAAAGGATGATCCCGAAGCTGCCCTGGAAGATTCGGAGCGACTGCTACCGGAACTTTCCGAGGGCATGGGGCTCCATTCGAAAACGATCGAACCTGTCGGACACGAGACCAAGCCACCTGCCCGGTTCACCGAAGCCACGTTGGTCCAGGAGTTGGAGAAGCAGGGAATCGGTCGTCCGTCGACCTATGCCACGATCATAGACAAGCTGTTCGAGAAATCCTATGTGGTGAAGGACGGCACAGCCTTGGTTCCGACATTTGTCGGTTTTGCGGTCGTACAGTTGTTGGAGAAGAATTTCACCAACCTTGTCGACTATGCCTTCACCTCCAGGATGGAGACCGAATTGGATGGAGTAGCCGAAGGAACGGTCAACCAGCTCGACTTCTTGAGAACCTTCTATGAGGGAGCACAGGGGCTGAAGCAACAGGTCGAGGAGAAGCTGGAGACAGTGAAACCGGCCGATGCGAAACGTATCGAGCTTCCCCACATTTCCGACAAGAATCCTATTCTGATCGGCAAGTTCGGACCGTATGTCGCCAGGAAGAATGGTGAAGGGGATACCGAGCAGTCGGTATCCATTCCGGAGAGTTTCTTTCCCGGTACCATCCAAGAGGAAGATATCAGGCAATTGCTGGATATGAAGGCGAACGGTTCCGACGAACCCGAGCCCATATGTACCGATCCGGCCAGCGGATTGCCGGTATTCCTGTTGACTGGCAAATTCGGTCCCTATTTCCAGCTCGGAAAGAAGACGGACGACAATCCGAAACCCAAACGGGCGAGCGTTCCCAAGGGGCGTGAACCGCAATCCATGGAAGCGTCCGAGATTTTGAAATACTTGTCCCTGCCTAGGGAAATCGGTATGCATCCCGAACGGAACAAGCCGGTGGTCGCAAGTGTCGGACGGTTCGGGCCTTATGTCGGGTGCGATGGGGAATTCCGGTCGTTGCCCAACGAGGAGGCCCTGTTCTCCATTTCACTGGAGGATGCCTTGGCCATGCTCGCTGCGCCAAAACCGGGAAGGGGCGGTTCGGGTGCCGGGAAAAAGGGTGCCGCCGCGGAACCTTTCCTCTCGTTCGACGAGTATGAAGGGAAACCTTTGGGCGTATACAACGGCAAGTACGGGTACTATGGAAAACTGGGAACGGAGAATTTCGCCCTTCCCAAGGACATGAAGAAGGATGCGGCCGCTTTGCAGACCCTTACCCGTGAAATGATGATCGAATTGTCCCAAGCCCCCAAAGCCGAGCGACCGGCCGGGAAGGGGAAGTTCAAGAAGAAGTGAGCCGAAGCGGTAGAGAAGAAGTCCGAGGAGTTGTTCCCCGGACTTTCTTCATACGTTGACCACCAAGGGTCACGAACGTTCGAACAGGTATGAGTTTTTACCGATGCGGATCCTGGTACCCAGATAGGGGTACAACGCGGTTGCCCACAAGCCGGTCATGCCGTAACGGAACACGCCGACTGCCATGTGGTCTCCCAGGATTGTTTTCAACGCTTGTATCACAAGCAATACGATTACCCCAAGGACAAAACGGAGGATCTTGGTCCCTGTCTTTCCGTCGGTGGTGTACTTGATATGGCGTTGCTCCCAGGCGAACCCCAGGTATCCTCCTCCAGCCAGGCTGAAGAGCTTCATGGGATCGGTGAAACCGACCGGGTCGATCGCATCCAGTTCAATCAAGAGAGCCAGCAGGATCGCAACGGCTGCCGATACCGCACCCACAACCAACGAAAAGGTGTAGAGGGCCTCGGGTTTGTCGTAGAGGTTCGAGAACCAGGTGTATGCGACGAAGGTGACGGTGATTCCCAGAGCCAGACCTGCGAAGACATCGAGTGGCCAGTGTACGCCGAGATACATGCGTGAGAGGGCAACCATGAGGATCAAGACCGCACAGACAACCGAAAGCCACCGTTTGCGGTAAGTTACCGCCAGTGAACTGTAGAAGGAGGCCGCACCCGTGGTATGCCCGCTGGGGAAGGAGTAGCCGGTAGCGGTCTCGATCCGCTTGCCTTCGATCTGCGCAACCACCTGGAACGGGCGGGGAGCCTTGACGAGGGCCTTGAGCACGCTCATACCGATCAGTGAAGCGAACAGCGTCGAGAATATCGCGAATCCCTTTTTCTTCGATGCGCACCACAGGAAAAAGGCTACCGCAAGGATGAAGATAGTCTCCTCTCCAAGCATGGTCATGAGTTCCACAAGCACATCGAGAAACGGGGAAGACATTCGTTGGAAGAATTCCATGATGGTCAGTTGCATACGCGATACCTCCTTTCACCGTTGCAGTATATAGAAGCCGCCGGCCGGGCGCAACCGGCAAAGCCGCAACCTTTTGGACGATACCGGTCACGGGAAAAGTTGTGGAAAAATGGGAAATAGGTGTTGACAAAAATCCGTCTACATTGTAGTTTCTCCATGCTACTTATGAGGGTGTAGCGAAGTTGGTTATCGCGACGGCCTGTCACGCCGTAGATCGCGGGTTCGAGTCCCGTCACTCTCGTACAAGACCGCTCTGGGTAATCCCGGGCGGTCTTTTGGTTTTTTCCCGAGCGAGAGTAGGGAACGTAAGGTTCGATACCTTACCTTTCGTCGGCGTGCTGGGATTGGCATATTCGCGGCACTTGGAGGATATATGAAGATTTTGGTAGGTATGAGCGGAGGAATCGATTCCTCTGTCGCAGCCTTGTTGCTCAAGGAAGCTGGTCACGAAGTTGTCGGTGTCACCATGTCCATCTGGAGGGAAGGGAACCCTTTCACCGGTGAACTGCGGAAGAACGCCTGTTTCGGACCCAACGAAGAGGAAGATATCGCCGAGGCCCGAAGGATCAGCGAATTGCTGGGAATCGAGTATCATGTTCTCGATTGTGCGGCGCAATATGAACGGATTGTCCTCGAGGACTTCCGGAGCGAATACATGGCAGGTCGGACGCCAAATCCCTGCGTCTGGTGCAACAGTCTCATCAAGTTCGGTGCCTTGCCGAAGATCGCACGCGAGTCGGGAATCGGTTTCGACAAGTTCGCCACGGGGCATTATGCCCAGGTCGAGCACACCGGTGGCCGGTGGTTGCTCAAGCGAGCGGTGGACACCCGCAAGGACCAGACCTACTTCCTGTACCGTCTTACCCAGACACAGTTGTCCGAAGTCATGTTCCCGCTGGGCAAACTCAACAAGGAGGAGGCCCGGCGACTGTGTGTCGAACACGGTTTCTTCACCGAGGAGAAGGATGAGAGCCAGGATTTCTACAGTGGCGATTATAGCGACCTGTTGCAGACCGAACCAATCGAAGGTGATATCGTCGACACCAAAGGCAACGTCTTGGGACACCATACGGGGCATTGGAACTATACTATCGGACAACGGCGTGGCCTTGGGATCGCTTCGGAGCGTCCCCTGTATGTGATTTCCTTGGATGCCCGGCAGAACCAAGTGGTGGTCGGGCATGAGGAGGAGACCTTTGGTAGCGCTCTCATGGCACAGCAGATGAATTGGATCGGTCTGGAGCATCCATCCGGAGTCTATGAGATACAGGCGAAGATCCGTTCGACGGGGACCGCGAAACCTGCCATTCTCGAGGTTCTCGGGGAGGATATGGTCTCCGTCCGGTTCGCCGAGCCGCAGAAAGCCGTCACCCCGGGACAGTCGGTGGTCTTCTATCAGGACGATCTCGTCCTCGGTGGGGGTGTAATTCGATAACCGGTCGACAGGTCGCTTGTCCAGAGCACGGAAACATGGTTTAATTGTCAAGCGGAACGTAAGGTTCCAGACCTTCTGTATGAGGAGATTGCCATGCGACTGATTATCCAACCCGATTATGAGAAGCTGTCCTGTTGGGCGGCACGATATATTGCAAAAGCGATCAAGGAGTTCGCGCCGACCGCGGACAAGCCGTTCGTCCTCGGATTGCCCACCGGGTCGTCTCCGGTAGGAACCTACCGCCAACTGGTGGAGATGCACCGGAGGGGAGAACTCTCCTTCAAGCATGTGGTGACCTTCAACATGGACGAGTATATCGGCTTGCCCGAAGACCATCCGCAAAGCTACCACGCATTCATGTGGGACCACCTGTTCAGCCATGTCGATATCCCCAAGGATCAGGTCAATATCCCCAACGGAAACGCCGCGGACATACTCCAGGAGTGCGCCTCCTACGAACAGAAGATCGCAGCTGCCGGGGGAATCCGACTCTTTCTCGGTGGGATAGGTGCCGACGGCCACATAGCGTTCAATGAACCGTACTCGTCGCTCGACTCGGTTACCCGGGTGAAATCCCTCACCCACGACACAAAAGCCATGAACTCACGGTTCTTCGGCAACGATATCTCGAAGGTTCCCTCCACGGCCATAACGGTTGGCGTGAAGACGGTCATGGATGCGCGGGAGGTCCTGTTGCTGGTCAACGGGCATGCGAAGGCCAGGGCGTTGCAAGCGACGGTCGAGGGACCGGTGAGCCACGCATGGACATGCAGTGCCCTTCAGATGCACGCGAAGGCAATCATCGTGTGTGACGAACCGTCGGCTGCCGAGCTGAAGGTCGGTACCTGGAAGTACTTCAAGGATATCGAGGCCGAGCACCTCAACCCCGATTGCCTGTTGGTAATGGAATAGACGTTACGTTCGCAGGCCCATCTCGTCGGCGACCCTGATCACTGTGGCAGGGTCGTCTGTCATGATCGTGTCCACACCCATGGCGAACAACCGGCGCATCTGCGTCTCGTCGTTGATGGTCCAGACTTGGATCACAGCATCCAATGCATGAAATGCCCGGATAAAGTCCTCGGTAATCACTGTGATTCCCCACTGGCGCAGCGGGACCTGGAATACCAGGGTCCGCCCCAAGTCGAGCATCTTGGGCAACAACCCCATTTTCTGACGAATGAGCAGGGGGATTACTTCCAAGGTGGTCACGCTGGTCAGTATCCGTTTGTTCTTTTCCCGCAACATGCGTAGGTTCCGCACATGGAAGCTTGCCCCAAGCACCCGGTCCTGGGCTCCATGGGCGACGACGACCCGTTCGAAAGCATCCACAATGGCAGGATCCTCGCTCTTCATATCCACATTGAACCGTTGTATGGGACATTCTTCCAGCGCCTCGTCCAAGGTTGCCATACGGATACCCTTGTCCCTGAAGGGGTAGGTCGCACCCCCATCCTGCGTATAGGTGAAGCCGGCATCCAGTTGTCGCAGCTCGGCCAAGGTGTAGTCTTCCACCCGGCCCGATCCGTTCGTGTTGCGTTCGAGAGTCGGATCGTGCCAGATGACGAGATGCCCGTCCCTTGTCAGATGTACATCGGTCTCGATTACATCCACCCCCATGACCACCGCACTCCTGAATGCTTCCAGCGTATTCTCCGGAAAGTTGTGGCTGTCTCCTCGGTGGGCGACCACCTTCGGCATCGGTACTAGGAACGGCTCGTACATGGCATCACTCCATTGTATTCTCTATTTCGTCGCCGGAAGGTGAACCTGCCTCGGCGATATCCTTATGCACCTTCAACCTCGCCATCTTGATGAACATCTTCTCGATCCGCTTGGCTTCCTTCTCGCTCAATGTGGCACGTGCGAGGATATCCCTGAAAAACCGTTCGACTTCGGATTGTTCGTCCTGCTTGTAGAAATGGATCTTGTCGAAGGATTCGCCGATGGTTCGGGCGACTTCCTGCAACCGTGTCTCCACAATCGGTGTGAAACCGAGCGAAGGTGCCAATTCCCTGTAGAGGGTATAGGTGATTATCTGGACGGCTTGGGAGAGGTTGAGGCTGGGGAATGCGTCGCTCGTGGGAATCCTCACTCCCATGTGGCACAATGCCAGTTCGGCGTCGGTCAAGCCATCCGCCTCCCTTCCGAACACGATCGCCACGGTTCCCGCACCCGTTTGTGCGATCCGCTGGGCCAATTGTTCCGGAAGCAACGCGAAATACTTCCTGTTCTTTCCCCGGCGCCGTGAAGCTCCGACCGACAATACGGTGTCGGCGAGTGCTTGTTGCAGGTTTTCGAACCGGAGATGGTTCTCGTACAGGTCGTAGGCATGGAGGGCAAGTGTCCTCACCCTGTTCTCGTCATACTCCTTGGTGCCTGTGATCGCGAGCTCGGTGATACCCATGGTCTTCATGGCCCGGCAGACGGAGCCGATATTCGCACCATCCTGCGGTTCGACCAAAACGATACGTATTCTCGATAGGTTGGGATGCTTTTCCATATACGCATTTCATATCAGATATTGCAGTATTATCCAAGCTGGCATATAGTGGGAGCATGTTGGAGACTACAAGAACGCCTAGGGATGCAGCCAAGACAGCACTGCTGGTCATTGCCGTCATTTTGGTTGCCGCGGCTTTGAAAATTGCCGGCACGGTGACATTGCCACTCATAATCTCGGTGTTCCTGTTCCTTCTTTTCAATCCGTTCCTCAACCGGTTGGAGAAAATGAAGGTCCCCCGCTGGCTCGGTGTGGTCATTGCCATGTTGCTGTTGTTGATTATCCTGCTGTTCGCCGGGTGGTTCTTCTTCTTTACCATCGACCGGCTTGTGCAGCGCTTGCCCATGTATATCCGCCGTTTCACCGTGATCGATGCATGGGTCGCCGAGAAGCTCGATTTGGATGCAGGCACCAGTTTCCTGACCTACCTGAATTTCGATTGGCAGGGAATCATACTGAGCTCCCTGTCTTCGGTAAGTGGCAAGGCGATCAATGTCATCTCCATGGCTTCGCTTATCTATATCTTCGTGCTCTTCCTCTTGCTGGAACGCCAATCGCTCATCCCCAAGTTGAAGATCGCGGCACCCGGTGGAAAGGGGATGCGGGTAGCGGTCCTGTTCGAACGGGTCAATCGCCAGATTTCCAAATACTTGTTGCTCAAGGCCTTGATAAGCTTGGCGACCGGTATCCTGTTCTACCTGGCCTGTCTCGCCACCGGCTTGGATTTTGCCATCATGTGGGGTGTGTTGGCGTTTATCCTCAACTTCATCCCAAGCATCGGCTCGATCATCATCACACTCATGACCATCACCATGGCGTTGTTGCAGTTCTTCCCCAACTGGGCGAACATCATCTACGTGGCTGTGCTCATGATTTCCATACAGACGGTGCTCGGGAATATCCTCGACCCACGTATCCAAGGTGTCCAGTTGAATCTCAGCCCCTTCGTCATTCTCGTGTCGTTGTCGCTGTGGGGATATATCTGGGGTGTGGCCGGAATGTTCCTTGCCGTTCCCATTACCAGCGTCCTGCAGATAGTGTGTGCCAATGTCCAGTCGCTCAAGCCGGTCGCAGTCATGATCGGAAGCGGACGATCGTATCGGAAAGTGGTCGAAGAGGAACGGCGTAGGGCGCGGGAACGGGCAAAACGTCGGGCAGAGCGTGAAAAGCGGCGAACCGACAGGTCCAACCACAACAGCAGTGCGCACAAACTTCCTATCGATTCACATGAACAGCCGCATGAATGACGGGGGCACGGATGCCCGGTTGCTTGAAAGTGTCAGCCTGAAAGATCTCGACCCCCTATCGCAAGGACAGGCATTGGCCCGGTTGTCTGATTTCGTCTGGTCCCTATATAGTCGGAAAGGCCGGAGTTTTCCCTGGCGCGAGACCGATGATCCCTATCGGATACTCTTGTCCGAACTCATGTTGCAGCAGACCCAGACCGAACGGGTGCTTCCGAAATACGAACAGTTTCTTTCGTTGTGGCCCGATTTCGAAGCCATGGCTTCCTCTTCCCTGCTTGAAGTGCTGTCCGCCTGGAAAGGCCTCGGCTACAATCGGCGGGCATTGGCCTTGCGCTCCATCGCCCAGAAAAGTATTACCTATGGATGGACACTCCCCAACGATTACCAGGCTTTGCTGGAATTTCCCATGATAGGGCCAGCTACGGCAGCTGCTGTCATGGCATTCTCCCACCATGAAAAGTCCATATATCTGGAGACGAATATCAGGCGGGTGCTGATCCATCAGTTCCATCCAAACGAGCAGCAAGTGGGAGATACCCAGCTGAAACAGGAACTTGCACACCTGTTGGACCTGCAGACAGACTACAAGCATTGGTATTATGCATTGATGGACTATGGTGTGATGTTGAAGAAACAGGTGGTGAATCCGAATCGTCGGAGT
>PGXU01000054.1:0-1513 GCA_002839335.1 Spirochaetae bacterium HGW-Spirochaetae-4 | reverse complement strand
TTATTCCCGCCAATCGAAATTCGAAGATTCCAACAGGCAGATCCGAGGCATGTTGCTCCTCGTGTTCACCGAGCAGGGTCCACAAGATTTTGAAAGCTTGTGCCGACAATTGCCCTTCGAACGGGAACGGATCGGCTCTTGTCTCTCGGCGCTCGAGGCTGAAGGATTCATATCATTGTTGCCGGCAGTGTCGGAAGAACCGTCCCAACGGTATGGGATTCCCCACTAACTCCTACGGGCGTACGACAGGCTGCTTTTCCTTCCAGTCGATGAATACATTGCCCATCATACCAATCAATATGACGATTGCCCCGACAAGAAGCCGGGTGCTGAACAAGTCGTACATGTAGTAGTCCAGGACAATGGAGGTGATGATCTGGGACGAGCTGAGCAGCAATGCGGAATAGATCGCAGGGATGCGGGGGATGACATGGTTGGTTCCCGAAACGACCAATACGGCAAGCAATCCACCTCCAAGCATGAGGGGGACCGGTACTTCCCCGACAGAGGCAAACGCCTTGAGGGTCGTGTCTGCCGACGTGATGGCGTAGACCACGACAGCGATTACCAATCCGCTGAGGACATTGTTCCTCGCACTGAAGAATACGCCCTTGTATGCCGCGAACCTGGAGTTGTAGACCATTTGGATCATGGTGATGATTCCCGTCAACACGCCGATCACCACATACGGAATGGCAAAGGTGCCTCCCTGGGATGCCATGATTGCGATTCCGATGAAACTCACCGTGAGGGTAAAGGCTTTCTTGCGGCTGATGGCGTAGGTCTTCCTGCCCATGAATCCGGTCAAGTCGAACAACAGTGATCCCAACGACTGTCCGAAAACGGCGGTTGCCATGGCCAACGATGCTCCGATATGGATAATGGTGATGTAATTGGAATTGAGGATGAGGAAACCGAAGGCGCCTCCGAACCACAAGTACCAGGGAGCCTTCTGCCGTTGTGCCGGTTTCCCCCTCTTTATCCTCAGGAAGGCCAGGATGATGGTTATGGCAACCACTCCGATGGCGTGGTTGAAGATGAACGAGACGGACATGGCCGACACTTCACCGAATCTGGTGTTGAACACCACCATGAACGAGATCATGCTGCCAATGGCGCTGGCGAGGAGATAATCTGTTGCCCTATGCATACCCCGAGCTTACCACAATGCATGTGATTGCGAAAGTAACTTGAGAATATTCGCCGGTAGCTGTACACTTGATGTGCCAATTTTTTTATTACACCAACGATGCGGTACAATTACCACATGTGGCCCAAGGAGGAACCCATGAAGAAACGTATATTCATCCTGACAATA
Source organism: Spirochaetae bacterium HGW-Spirochaetae-4 (assembly GCA_002839335.1). Lineage (GTDB taxonomy): Bacteria > Spirochaetota > Spirochaetia > Sphaerochaetales > Sphaerochaetaceae > UBA8525. Next base: position 195 of record PGXU01000054.1, on the reverse strand, counting down.
GCGGTGATCGCCATAGTTGCGGTCATGTTCACCGGTTGTGCTACTACGCAAGCGGTGGAACCGATTGCACCGGTACAGGAACCGGCGGCTCCAGCTGCTGTGGCACCCGCTCCGGTTGCAGAGCCGGTTGTGGCTCCAGCTCCCGCGGTCGTCGAACCGGTTGCCGCGACTGTGGAACCGGCAGCTCCAGCGACT
>PGXU01000122.1 GCA_002839335.1 Spirochaetae bacterium HGW-Spirochaetae-4 | reverse complement strand
CCGGCAGCTCCAGCGACTCCTGTAAAACCGGCAGGCGAACCCACCACTGCCGAGAAGGTAGTGAAGCTCATTGCGACAAGTGATATGCATGGCAGCCTGTTCCCCTATGATTTTATCCGCAACTCCACTGCCGCAACCAGCCAGATGCATGTCGCCTCCTTCGTGGAGGAACAACGGGCCAAGGACCAGAGCGTCGTCCTGTTGGACAATGGCGATGTGCTGCAAGGGCAACCTATCGTCTATTACTATAATTTCGTTGAAACGAAAGCTCCCCATATCGTGCCGGCTGTGATGAACGACATGGGCTACGATGCTGCATCAGTGGGAAACCACGATGTCGAAGCCGGTCCACAGGTGTACCTCCGTGCCGCGGCACAGGCGAACTATCCCTATCTGGCGGCCAATGCCGTCTTTATCGATACGGGAGAACCGGCGGTTCCTCCCTATACTATTGTCGAGCGGGACGGATTGCGCATCGCAGTGCTTGGCTTGATCACCCCCTACATCCCAAAATGGCTTCCGCAGAACCTGTATGAAGGTGTGCGGTTCGATGACATGGTGGATACCGCCGCGAAATGGATTCCGATCATCGAGGAGAAGGAAAACCCCGATTTGATCGTCGGTCTGTTCCATGCGGGGGTCGACGAGACCTATAGCGGAAGTGCCGACCAGAAGGGTAATGAGAATGCCAGCAAGCTGGTTGCCCAGCGGGTCGAAGGTTTCGATGTGATCTTCACAGGCCATGACCACCAGGATACCGACATGGTGGTACAGAGTCCTTCAGGTAAGGAAGTGGTTATCGTCGGGGCTATGAATGGTGGTCGTTCGGTTGCGGTTGCGACTGTCGGATTCTCGCTTGATGCGGCATCGGGTTCCTACATTGTGGAATCGGTCGAAGGTGAGACGGTGGCTATGGATACCTACAAGCCACATGCCGAACTCATGGCGAAATACCAACCGGTGATCGATGAAGTGACCGCTTGGGTTTCCCGCCAGGTTGGAACGATCAGCGAGACCATATCTTCGCGCGACTCCATGTTCGGCGATTCCAAATTCGTTGACCTGATCCACCAGATACAGCTCGAGAAGACTGGTGCCGAACTGTCGATATCGGCTCCATTGTCCCTGGATGCGACCATAAAGCAAGGACCGGTCTATGTACGGGACATGTTCAGCCTCTATCCGTATGAGAACCTGTTGTTCACCATGGAAATGACCGGGCGTGAGATCAAGGCTTTCCTCGAATACTCCTATGAGAAGTGGTTCAACCAGATGAAGTCCTTGGACGATGATCTGATCAACTTCAAGCGGGATGCCGAAGGAAAACTCGTATTCAATACCAGGTACAATACCTATGATACAGTGACCAGGTATTACAATTACGATAGTTTTGCCGGCATCAACTATGTCGTCGACATTACAAAACCTGCCGGACAGCGGGTTTCCATAAAGACCATGACCAATGGTGGAGCATTCCAGTTGGACCGCACGTATGTGGTCGCCATCAATTCCTACCGCGCACAAGGTGGCGGCGGACATTTGGCTGCTGCCGGTATTACCAGCGAGATGGCCTTGGAGCGGATATTGTATTCGACAGACAAGGATTTGCGTTTCTATCTTATGGAAGCTTTCGAGACCAAGGGTGAGATCGTACCGACGGTCGACAACAACTGGTTGGTGATTCCGAATCTTTGGGTCCAGCGGGGTATGAAGAATTCGTATCCGAAGTTGTACGCTACACCGTAATCGATACCATTCATTCCTCAGGGACTGTTGCGTAGGTCGAAAGGCTGGTGCAACGGTCCCTTTTCTTTGCGGTGGCCCAATGGCCTTATGGACAGCACAATGGCGCATCGGTACACTGTCGTCATGAATGTCGCACCAAAAGATACATCGATCGCAGCCGAAGCGTGGAAACTATGGGATGCCAAGGCGAAGCCCCAGCTGTCCCTCGGGCGGTTGGAACAGCTGGTCGTCGATATCGTCTGCATGCGCAGGCAGTTGTTGCCCAATCTGGGAAGACCCGTGCTGTTGTTGTTCGCAGCCGATCATGGGATAGTCGCCGAAGGCGTTTCCTCGAGTCCCCAGGAAATCACATGGCAACAATGTGAGAACTTTGCCCAGGGCGGCGGTGCGATCGGTTTGCTCTGCATGCTGAACGCAGTCGATATGAAAGTTGTCGATGTCGGTGTGGCCCATGAATTCCCCACAGGTTTGCCCATCGTGGATAGGAAGATCGCTTTCGGGACACAGAATTTCGCAAAAACCGCGGCCATGACCCACTCGCAGATGCATGCCGCCATGCAAAGCGGAGCCCTGATGGTCAAGGACGCGCAGGCCGAAGGTCGGTCTGTGGTTGCTTTCGGGGAAATGGGAATCGGCAACACGTCCAGTTCCTCCGCCATCATGTCCTGCATCACCGGGCACGATATCGCCCGATGTACCGGCAGGGGAGCGGGTCTGGCACCCTCTGCTCTCGAACATAAAAAGGACGTCCTGTCTAAAGCGATCGTATTCCATGGGCATCCCACAGACCCCTTGGAGGTTTTGCGAACGTTCGGCGGATTCGAGATCGCGGCGATCGCAGGAGGTATGCTCGAGGCTGCCCGGCTGCACATGGTCATACTTGTGGATGGGTTCATCGCGTCGACAGCCGCGTTGGTCGCGATATCGGTCGAAGCGAACGCACGCGATTATATGGTCTTTTGCCACGAGTCGGGTGAGGGAGGGCACCCGGCATTGCTCGGATTTCTGGGAGCCGAACCGTTGCTCTCCCTGCGGATGCGGTTGGGAGAGGGCACTGGAGCTGTTGTGGGTTGGTCGATTGTCAACCAAGCGGTGCAGTTGTACCTGCATATGACCAGTTTTGCCAGTGCGCAAGTCACCGACTCTGTCACACTGTTGAAGAAACAAGGAGTGGATTTCCATGGATAGCAAACACTGTACGTCCATTACGCTGGTAATTGGTGGGGCGAGGAGCGGGAAAAGCAGCTATGCCGAGACGTTGGCTACAACTATAGATGGAAATCGGGTGTATATGGCGACCGCCGAGCCGTTCGACGATGAGATGCGCCTGCGGATCGCCCGGCACCAGAAGGCACGGGAGGGCTTGTTCTCCCGAACCGTAGAAGAACCGCTCGATTTAGCCGCTGCCCTGGCTAGGGTCGGTACCGGGGCCAACGTGGTCCTCATCGACTGCATGACCGTCTGGGTGGGAAATCTCCTGCACCATTTCGGGTTGCTGGATTCGTATGCGCATATCGATACATTTTTGGCAGCCTTGGAGAATCCTCCGACACGTATCGTCATTGTAACCAATGAGGTAGGACAGGGTATTGTTCCCGGCGATCCCATGAGTCGCCATTTCCGGGATCACGCCGGTTGGCTGAACCAATCGTTGGCTAAGATCGCCGATACCGTGGTATGGATGGTGGCCGGGATTCCGGTGACCATCAAGGGCGAGGTCCGCTCATGAAAGGCATAGGTCTTGCGAGCGCATTCAGGACAATGACTATATTTCCATTTCCCGGAAACGAAAGCGAGAGTCCGGCCACAGCACTGTATTGGTTCGTTCCGGTCGCTCTGGTCCTCGGTTCCTGCGTCTTCGGAGTCGCATGGCTGCTTGCCCCGGTGGGAGCTCCGTTCTTGACCGGAGCGTTGGTCGTTGCGGTTCTGGCAATCCTTACCCGGGCGTTCCATCTGGATGGCCTGGCCGATATGGCAGACGGATTCGGGGGTGGTTGGACAAGGGAACGGGTCTTGGAGATCATGAAGGATT
>PGXU01000053.1:24472-30887 GCA_002839335.1 Spirochaetae bacterium HGW-Spirochaetae-4 | reverse complement strand
CCGCCGCATCCATCGCCGGTACCCAACGGGATTTTTCTTTCCAATGCTTCGACAACTCCTCGAAGGACTCCCAGAAACCACTGGAAAGTCCCGCCGCATACGCGGCCCCTAGCGCAGTCGTTTCCACCACCTGGGGGCGGATAACGGGAATCCCCAACAAGTCGGCTTGGAACTCCATGAGCGGACGACTGTTGGTCAATCCTCCGTCGACCTTCAGGACTTCCACCTTGATTCCCGAATCTGCTTCCATGGCATCGAAAATATCCTTTGCCTGGAAAGCCGTCGCCTCCAACGCCGCCCTGCATATATGGGCCGCTGTCGCGAATCCTGTCAAGCCTGCTATGACTCCGCGGGCATCGCTTCGCCAATAGGGAGCGAACAGCCCGGAGAAGGCGGGCACGATATAGACTCCTCCACAGTCGGGAACAGATTCAGCCATCGTATCGACCTCGGGAGCGCTTTTGACGATCTTAAGGTTGTCACGTACCCATTGTACCAACGAACCGGCAACTGCGATAGAGCCTTCCAGTGCATAACGGGCAGGTTTTCCCGCTTCCTTATAGGCAACTGTGGTAAGCAGTCCCCGCGAGGAGAAACTGGGAACCTCGCCCGTATTGGTCAGGAGAAAACACCCCGTACCGTAGGTGCTTTTCCCTTGTCCAGCAGAAAAGCACGCCTGACCGAACAGGGCCGCCTGTTGGTCTCCGAGGATACCACAGACGGGAACAGGACCTTTGAATGGCCCAGAAGGGTCGGTATCGCCGTAGATTTCTCCGAATGAACTGACAATCCGGGGAAGGCTGGCACGGGGGATGCCGAACAGCCCGAGCAACCAATCGTCCCATTCGAGGGTCAAGATATCCATAAGGAGGTACCGGCTTGCGTTGGTGACGTCGGTCACGACGACTCCCTTGCCCGGTCCACCTGTCAAATTCCACACCAGATAGCTGTCGATGGTTCCGAACACCACCATTCCCCGCTCGGCGTCGGCACGCAAGCCATCGACATGGTCGAGCATCCACACGATCTTCGAGGCGGAGAAATAGGAACTGGGTATCAGGCCCGACTTCGACTGGAGCTTTTCGATATCGACGGTCGTTTTCAGGCCTTCGATATATTCGCTGCCGCGCAGGTCTTGCCATACGAGGGCGTTGTAGCGGACGATGCCCGTCTCAGGTTCCCACGCAACAATGGTTTCCCTCTGGTTGGTGATACCGATTCCTACGATATCCCTATAGCTTGCGCGAACCTTGGACAACGTCTGGCCAATGACTTCCACACTATTGTTCCAAATCTCCAACGGATCGTGCTCCACCCACCCGGGCTGGGGAAAAATCTGCTCGTGTTCCATCTGGTGGGAGGCCTTCAAGGCTCCACTCTGATCGAACAGGATGAATCTGGTGCTGGTTGTTCCCTGGTCCAATGCGCCGACAAATTTCACGGAACCCTCCTCAAGGTGTGGACATCATGCTTCAGTATATCGGCAAACGTGGAAACCCGCCACAGGTAATTTGACACACTGCCCGTAGTGCGTGGTATACTGTCTTTCGAGGTGCAAATACATGACATTGAGGGACGTTGTGCAGATAGTGGATGGGACGGTTTTGTGCGGAGACGACAACCTTGGACGGGAGGTGCATCTCGGGTTCGCGTCCGATCTCATGAGTGATGTCCTGACATTGTTGGCGGATGATATCCTGTTGATAACCGGGCTTTCGAACAACCAGGCGATACGGACTGCCGAGATGTCCGATATCCTGCAGATACTGTTTGTCCGTAACAAAAGGCCGACCAAAACCATGCTCGACCTCGCGAAAGAACATGGCATCACAATTATAACCACCCCCTACTCCATGTTCCGTTCAAGCGGCTTGCTCTTCAGCAAGGGCTTGCAACCGGTCTACTAGGAGTATCGGATGCATGTTTCGTTTCAAGTCCAAGCCGGAGACTTCTCCAATGCGGGAAAGGTGTCCAGTACGGTCAAGGGAATCCTCAAGCAACTCAACCTCGGTCCGGCACATATCAAACGTATCATCGTAGCCCTGTACGAAGCCGAGGTGAATGTGGTGGCCCACTCGTATGGCGGTACCATCACCTGCGAGGTGGAGCCCGAATCCGTCGACATCATGGTCTGCGATACAGGACCGGGAATTCCCGATCTCGATCTTGCCATGACCGAAGGATGGTCGACAGCAACCCCTGAAGTTCGCGAGATGGGATTCGGGGCAGGTATGGGTCTCGCCAATATCAGGAAGAACACCGACCGGTTGGCCATAGATACGGGAGAAGACAAACCGACAAGAATCCACATGTGTTTCGATCTGGCCGATGGGGCAACGCATGCGTGACCAACCCTTCCACCATACCCTCATGGTCCGCAAGGACCTCTGCCAGGGATGCACACATTGCATGAAGCGCTGCCCGACCGAAGCAATCCGCATAACCGGGGGAAAGGCACAGGTGGATCCGGAACGTTGTGTCGACTGCGGACAATGCATGGCTGTGTGTCCCCACAATGCCATAGTCATCGAGCAGAACGATTTCCAGCAGATATTCCATTACAAGTATCGTGTAGCGATACTCCCAACGTTGCTTATCGGCCAATTCGATGACGACGTTTCCGAAGAAGCAATGGTCGACGCTTTGCACAACATCGGGTTCACCCATGTCCATTATGCCGAATCGGGTGTCGATATCCTGAAAACCTTGGGCAAGAAGATCAGTGTCTATGCCGATCAACATCCTGTGGTTTCATCATATTGCCCCGCAGTGGTGCGTCTGATCCAGTTGCGGTATCCCGCCTTGCTTCCCAATGTGAACCTCATGCGTACACCCGCCCAGATCACCGCACTCTATGCACGTGTGGTGCTGCAATCGGAAGGCATCGCCTCCGAGGATATCGGCGTGTTCTATATCACACCATGTGCCGCCAAATATGCACAGATCAAGACTCCCGGATCCGCGACGAGCGGACTGATCCAAGGGGGATTGAATCTCGATTACGTGTTCAATCTCATGCAAACATATCTGGCTCAACATCCGAACCGCAAAAACGAGGAACTTGCACGTTGGGAAAAGCCGAAGATCACCGGACCGGCATTCCTATGGAGCCTCACCAAGGGTGAGAGCGCCATGATGCAAGGTCGTACCCTCTCAGTAGATGAAGTGCACAATGTGATCGAGTTTCTTGAACTGGTCGAGGACGACCGCCACAAGAACCTCGATTTCCTGGAGTTGCGTGCCTGCGACACCGGTTGTACCGGGGGTATCCTGACCTCACGGAACAGGTTTCTCGCCACCGAACGGATCAAGCATCATGCGGCCACCTTGCCCAAGGAATTGCATGAAGTAGACAAGGCTCGGATCCTTTCCTTCTCGGACCAGCTGATCCACAATTTGAAGACCGACCGTATCGTCGCCAAACATTCGTTGCAACTCGACAGGGACGTTTCCATGGCGATCAGGAAACTGGAGAAGGTGAAACGGATCACAGAAGTCTTGCCCGGCATAGATTGCGGTCTTTGCGGATGCCCCACCTGCCGTTCGCTCGCCGAGGATATCGCAAAGGCGAATGCAAGCATCCGCCGATGTGTGGTTCTCAAATTGACCGATCCCCACGGTTTGAACAATCTCGCGAAGATTTGGGGCGAAGTGATCCAAAAGGACCAGAAACCGTCTACATCGGAAGTCTGACCGACTCCAGACGCATCCGCTCGCTTGTGGAAGCTTCCCGCTCCAGCAACTCCTGACCTGCGATAACGACCGAACTGGCATACGTATCCATGGAAAGCAGCAACGCCTTCGCAGCATTTCGCACATCATCCACCGTAGTCCCGAGAATCCATGCCCGCCTATCGCTGCGGAATACATCGGTAATCCCGAACAAGGCACGACGGAACGCGATCATGGATGCATCCTTCGGATAATAGGGCTTAAGCTCGCGGCTGATTATGGATATGATGGCGAGGTCCACCAGCTCCTGGTCGACACCATCCTCGGCGATACGTCCAAGCACCGAACGGAAATCGTTCAAGGTCCCGTCGATACGGGGATCACGGTAGCTGGAAAAAACACATAACCGTTCAAGCATATCGATATGGGCACTTACCCCATACGCGCCGCCGACACCCCTCACCTGTTCCCACAAATGGTTCGTAGTCAGGATATGGGCCAAGACAGTCTGGTGGGCCTGCATCGGCTCGAAGGGTTCGCAAGAGCGGCAGACCATGGCGCTGAAGCTGACCGAGGAGGGGATCCTGAAGAGCTCCAGCTCCTGGCCGGTCTTCTGCTCGATCGGGCTGGTATCCCTCGTGTGTTCACGCGAGGACACCAGATGCTCGGGAATCGATTCCGCGAACGTCCTCACACTTTGCTCCGCCGCCGCCAACAGGTGTTCGGATGTACAGAGGTGCAGGGTCAACCGGTCCCTGTCCACAATCTTGTTGCGCAGAGCTTCCAGGGAGGAGCCTATCAGGTGCAATGTTGCGGGATTTTCCGGGTCATGTCCGACAAGATGGAACCATTGGGCTATACCATTCCATATCTCATTCTGATTGAGGATGCGGGAAAAGTGACCTGCGGCACGTTGGGATGCATACATTTGGCCTGCGCTGGAGACATTCGACTCGTAGTCGCTTATCAGGTCGTGGATCACGGCATACAACCGTTCGGTATCGCCGAGATTCGCATTCCTCAGGATATCCGAGAGCAGCGACAGGGCCTCCTCCTGGTCCCGTTCAAGGCATTTGATCCGGAACACGAGCGCGGACAGGGAGAATTCCGCCGACTGCAGGATAGAGGAGCTTTCCAGGAAAAAATAGAGCCCTCCGGTCTTTTCGCGGATACGTACCGCCATCTGGTCATACGGGATAGTACCTACTCCCGTCATATGGAGCATCCTGGTGAGCAATGGAAGGAGCAGTTGCTCCTCTTCATCCAGGTCTCCCACCGAGAATAGGCCATCAGTGTAGACGATCCCGTTGGTTTCCATCGTTTGGAGATACAGGGGCGCACCACCGGCTTCGCCTTGGTGTTGGGGAAGGACCCGTATCGTCTCCGGCAAATCCTCCTTGACCAACCGGGGAATAGTGGCCATAGCCTCGGGGGTATCGCGTTGTTCCTCGAATCTGACGAACCGCTGGGTATCCGAGTTCAACAGCAGCATTCCATCCTTGCCCAACGATTCCTGGACCTCCTGCAACCGTTGTCGCATCTGCTCATCCATGAGCTTGGTATGCTTCGGATCCGGTTTCACAACCAGGAGACAACGGTGGGGATTATCCAAAAGATGTTTGGTGATCCATTGTTCGAAATATCCGCTCGGGCCATCCGACGTTTCCATTTGGGCAAACAGTTCTCCCTCCTGCGGCGACGAAGCGGTGATCAATGTCTTCAACCGTTCCAATGCCGAGGAGATGCCGACTGTGACATGCGGCTTGAGGTTTTGCAGCCAACCACGGGTGGCGCGGTTCATTGCGCGCAAGCCGACAGGAATATCTCCTGTAAGTTCCTGGAGGAGAAACTCCTGGCGTTTGACGGCGTTTTGCACCAACCGCCGCGGGATTCCCTTCCCGACGATATCCGACAAGGTCTTGAGCACCAGTTCCTGGGCCTCCTGTGCCTTTTGGGGATCGATTCCCTTGAATCCGACGGTGAACGGCATCTGCCGGAAACTGGTGTCCATGCCGCTGACTTGGGAAATATCCTTTGCCAGCCTGGAATCGATGATCGCCTTGTACAACGGAGCGCCCGGATTCCCCAACAGGATATCTGTCAGGATGGTCAATGTAAGCACCTCCACAGGATCTTCCACTGTGGAAGTTGCCCAACTGATGGTAACAGAGGCATCGTTTCCAAGTTCGGAATCCGATTCGGAGGGACTGGTCGCATACACCGTCTTCGGTTTGTTCCAAGCCTTTGCCAGAGGTGTCGGACCTGGACTGCTCATGGCACTGGAGTCGGCGAGATACAGGTCGTCCAACAACGCAAGTTGCTCCGCGACATGCTGGTCTCCATAGAGGAACAATCGGCAATTCGAAGGATGGTAATGCGAGGCATAATAGCCGGCGAACTGCCGGTAGTTCAGTTTGATGATATGGCTGGGGTCCCCACCGGATTCATAGAAATACGGTGTGTCGGGATAGAGGCTCCGAATGCTTTGGCGGCCGACAATCGCATCATGGTCCGACAGTTCTCCCAACATCTCGTTGTAGACGACACCGTCGAACTTCAGATTCCCCTCGGGATCCGTTGTGATGCGGATTCCTTCCTGCCAAAAGGTCTCCTCGCGCAGCAAGGGATTGAATACCGCATCGGCGTATACCGCAAACAGATGCTTATAGTCCTTCAACAATGGTGAGGCTGCCGGATAGACCGTATAATCGGGATAGGTCATGGCATTCATGAATGTATTGGC
>PGXU01000053.1:0-24416 GCA_002839335.1 Spirochaetae bacterium HGW-Spirochaetae-4 | reverse complement strand
TGAGCAGGGACATGAAGGGATCGCGGACAGGATACCGTTTGGATCCGGCAAGAAGACAGTGTTCGATGATGTGCGGGGTTCCGCAATCGTTCACCGGTGGTGTCTTGAAGATAAATCCGAAGAAATTCTCAGGGTCTTTGTTCGCGACATGGTAGACTTCCATTCCGGTGATCCGGTGCCGATAGAAGTAACCATACCCATGATAGTCATCGAGCACGTCGATCGATTCAAGGACAAAACCATGGATTTCGTCTCCTGGCATCATCGATAATTCCGGCTCATCCACTCGTACACCCACTGGTACCTCCTGTCGTATTGACACTGAGAGAAGTTACCACGCCCTCTTTGGATTGACAACCCTCCGGTTCTTACGTACCTTCCAACCATGAGGAGTCTGCCATGCATTATATAGGAGCTCATGTGAGTGCTTCGGGCGGTGTGCACAATGCGATTCAGCATGCGATCGATATCGGAGCGAATGCGTTCGCATTGTTTACGAAGAACCAGAAGCAGTGGAAGGTCGCGCCTCTCACGGAAGAACAGATCGGGTTGTTCAAGAACGCTATGGCGGATGCCGGATTCTCGGCGGAACAAGTGCTTCCCCACGACGGGTATCTGATCAATCTGGGAAATCCCGATCCCGAAAAGCGGCGGATCAGCCTCGATTCCTTCATCGATGAGATGAAGCGGGTCCAACTGTTGGGTTTGGATAGGCTGAATTTCCATCCCGGGGCGCATCTCAAGCAGATCGATCCGGATGACTGCATGCTGCTCATATCGCAAGGCATCGACGAGGCTTTGGCCGAGACCGAAGGGGTGAGCGCAGTCCTCGAGACCACAGCAGGTCAGGGTTCCGCACTCGGTCACACATTCGAGGAGATTGCCCGTATCATCGAACGGGTGGAACACAAGGACCGACTCGGCGTGTGCATAGACACGTGCCATATCTTCGCCGCCGGATACGATATCAGGACCGCCGAGACGTTTGCCTCTGTCATGGATGATTTCGATCGGATCATCGGATTCGACAGGCTTATGGGCATGCACCTGAACGATGCCAAAAGTGTTCACGACAGCCACGTGGACCGGCATGCTCCGCTGGGACAAGGGAACCTGGGGATAGCACCGTTCAAGGCCCTCATGACCGATCCTCGGTTCGAAGGAATCCCCTTGATCCTGGAGACCACCGATCCCGAGCTTTGGAAACAGGAAATCACACTCTTGCGTGGTTTCGCCGATGGATATGCAGAAAAGGTGGAATAGCGGTATGAACAGTTTGTTCGAACATGCCAAACGGCCATTGGTGTTCGGTCACAGGGGATATTCGGAGCTTGCGCCGGAAAATACCATGAAGGCTTTCGATCTCTGTGTGGAACGTGGCGTTCCTGGGGTAGAATTGGATATCCATGTCTGCAAAAGCGGCGAGCTGGTGGTAATCCATGACCACGACCTGAAGCGCTTGGCCGGCATAGAGGGGATAGTGGAGGATCTCGATTACAAGCAGTTGTCGGAACTTGATGTCGGCTCGCACAAGGGTACCGAATTCGCTGGTGAACGTATTCCCCTCCTCGACGAACTGTTCGATCGGCATGGGGACCGGCTCTATTACGATATCGAGCTGAAGGTCAAAGGCTGGAAAGACACCAAAATTGGTGAAAAGACCTGGGAGACCATCAGAAAGCATGGTCTGGAAAAAGTTTGCATGGTATCGTCGTTCAATCCATTCGCTGTCCGCTATTTCAACCGAGCCTCCAGACAGGCTTTGCCGACAGCTGTCATCTACTGCGAATCTGAAGATGTTCCCAAGCTCCTCCAGCACGGATGGGGTCGGCATGTTGCGGGAGCTACGGTACTCAAGCCGGACCATAAACAGGTCGATGCGGCCATGTTGCGAAAATTCAGGGAACACAAGGGGTACCCGGTACTCGCCTGGACTGTCAACGACAAGTCTGTCGGGGAACGGTTGATGGGACTCGGAGTCGATGGAATCATCTCGAACGATCCGGGACTATTCTTGTAAGCGTATGGTCACCGGTACAGGTACCGGTACATTAGCGATGCGGTTATGGTACCAAACCGGGCGAACGCTGAACGTTGCGCCTCCTCCATGTTCGAGGCAACCGAATTGGCCGTCACATTGCCTGTCGAACCGACAACCGCACCGGTTCTCAGATTGATCAGGAAGGTCTCCCCAATGACTGTCACGGTCGCACCTTCGACTGTCGACTTGCTCTGCGAGATACCGGCATTTCCGAACAAGGCATACGTACTGTTCGGATAGGTGGAACGGAGATCGGCGAAGGTCTCCTCATCGTCGTCTGTGCGTTGGGGAGAGGCAACTGCGGCAACGATTCCATCTTTCGACAAGTTTTGCGCGATCGAAGTATTCGCCGAAACCGATTCGAGCAGGTCTCCCTGCAAGGAGAATTCAAACACCGCTACCACCAACGGTTGGTTACCCACAATCGATATCCTCGAATAGGGATAATAGATTTGCTTGGCCTGAAGTATCTGTGTGAACTGGGCATGGACGTCGGGGTCGAAGTCCTTCAGAAATTCCAATTCGGCTTCGAGGTCGATGTACAGGACCAGATCGCCTTGGCCAACCAATGAAGGATTGTTCGTGGAATAGATGAACTGACCGTTGCTGTCCGTCACAAACCGTTGGGAGTCCGCATAGGGTTCTCCCATTCCGTTGCGGGCAGTGGTCCGAACGGTTATCGGGGCTTCCACCACTCTCGGTGAAAGCGTCCTGGTTCCACGTCTCAGGGTTGCTTCTGTTGTGGGAAGCGAAGGATCTCCGACCGATACAGAGAGATTCAAAGCCTGGAGGATGGGTCTGATTCGAGCGATCGATTCTTCGTAGCGTTTGGCTCCACGATCCACAGGCAACGAACTTGCGATTTTCGCGATACCCAGATACTGCTTGACCGCAACGATATCCTTGTTCTCCCGAAAAGCCTTCGCCCCAAGATCCGACAACCTATCCATTTCCTGTTGTTTTTCCAACAGCTGGACCTCCGATTCGGTCCGGGCCTTCTCAAGCACCGCACTGTCCGCGATAGCCAGGAAAAAGACATCGACCGCGTTTTCGGAAACCTTGACAAATTCCTGTGTAACCTTCAAACGATAACTCTCGATCGCATTCCGCGAAGATAGTTCCGCTATATGTCGGCCGGTCACATCCTCTCCGATATATACCGATAGTTGTGAGAGCACGGATTCGTAGGAAAGTACGCGGGCGCGATTCTCGTTCGTTGCGGTTCCCTTACCGACAAAGGCGATCTGCGTCCTCGATACTTGCGGTTCGTACACCCACACAGGAACACCTTCCATGTTGGATTTCACCCATGTGCTCAACGAGGAACAGCCCATGGCTAGGATTGTAAGCAACAGCAATAGGACGGCTACTGGTTTTCTCATCGTATCTGTAGTCTACCACAGCCAACCGACAATCGGCGAGAGGGTAAATCCCTGAGCATTGCCCTGTACGGTCGTACCGATTCCCGATTCGACCAGTACCCGGTACCTGTACCCGGCCGATACACCCCAATACCAATGGGCTGAACTTTGGTGGGACAATTGGAACTCGATCTCAGCGCCGAGTAGAAACCCGAATCCATCCGAAGCATGCCATCGGGTTCCGACACCCACATGGAAAAGCGCCGCTGTTTGCAGATTCGTCCACCACGATCCCAATACATCGGGTGATTTGCCGAATATTCCGAGAGCAAAACGTGAAACCAGACCAGCTTGCGCCATCACTTCGAAAGCCGAGTTGTCCATGAGGGCATCGAATCCAACTTTGCCCGAGAACCGGAAAGTCGTTCTTCGGATCGGTAGTTCTACCGCTCCTTCCATACCGATGCGCTCCAACGAAACAGGAAAAGCCAAGGAAAAGGATAGTCCGGTCTTCTGCCTTACCAGGGGCATTCCTACGACAATCGGCCGTTTGGCCCACAATGGGCTGAATTCAGTAACCGCAACCGGTTGTTCGGATTCCCCTGGGAAATCGAACCGATCGACCACAGTCACCAAGGCAACCGCAGTTCCCTGGGTATCGGTAACCCATACCCGTTCGCCGATTGGCAATTCGGCGGAATCCGAGGTAGTCCAATAACCGGAAGCCATGGCATGTGTAAGTCTCAATCCGTCTGCAGTAGGGAAAACATCACTCAGGTCTGAACGAAACAGTCTTATCAACTCTTGCCGAAAGGTGGTTTCCCAAGAGGTACCCTCGGGTATAAGACAGGCAATGGTCCGGACGGCAACCGAATCCCGCCAAGCGATTCCCACAGTCACCTGCAACAGGTGTTTTCCGGCAAACAAGGAGTCGTCATATATTATTTCAGAAAGTTCGATCTTGAATATTTCAGCGGCCGAATCGGTGAACTCAAGCCGCCAATCCAACTCTTGACCGGCAACAAGGCTGGTCGATGCACGCAAGGCATCTGACGAAACCGCCGACGACGGTGGAACGATTATTTCCATTCGTGCCGAATCCACACCCGCGCCGAGTGCAAATAGCGGAAAGAGGATGACCACCGTCAACAACAATAATCGCCAAGACCTTCCTCTCAATCATCGACTCCCGCCCAATGGGCAATGATCTGCTCCACCAACAGAGCCGACTCCTCCATGGCTCCAACGGCCACCCACTCGAATCGGGAGTGGAGGTTGTGAGAGCCGGTATAGAGGTTGGGAGCGGGAATTCCCATTTGGGCAAGTCTAGCTCCATCGGTTCCTCCCCGTATGATCTTCTCATGCAGCTTCACACCCAACTTTTCCCCAGCCTTCCAAATGGCATCCATAATGGCGGGATCCTTCTTGATTGCTTCGTACATGTTCTGATACACAATCTTGGAATTCACCTCGACCTTTCCACCGGAAAACAACTTCTCGGTCGTTGTGGCAAGGCTGCGCAACACATCGATCCTACGTTCCAATCCATCCAGCTCGAAGTCCCTCAAATAGAAGACCGCATGTGTATGGATGCTGGAACCTTTGATTTCCTCGGCACAATAATAGCCATATCGACCGTCGGTCGCCTCGGGGCTTTCACTCCTGGGTAACGAGGCGATAAAGGAGACGGCCATGGAGACACTGTTCACCATACGTCCACGGGCAGCACCCAAATGGTATGGGATTCCCTGGAAATCGACTTCAACGGTCGCGGCATTGAAACATTCGGCTTCAATCTCTCCCCGTTCCCCTCCGTCGATCGTATAGCAGCAACGGGATCTCAGCATACCGACATCGAATGCATCCATGCCCGAACCCGTCTCCTCATCGGAGGTGAATACCAGTTCCACCTCACCATGCCCAATGGCATCGTCGGCAACCAACCGTTCGGCAAGCGCCATGAGAATCGCGACTCCCGCCTTGTCGTCCCCACCCAGGAGGGTTGTCCCGTCGGTAACCACCAACTGCTGCCCGATATACCCGGCCAACAAAGGATTGTCGTCCTTCATAATGGAATATTCCCGGTTCAGGACAATATCATTGCCATCGTAGGAATCTATCACGCGGGCTTTGACACCATTGCCTGCCACATCGTCGGCAACATCCACATGTGCCATGAACCCTATTGTCGGTGCACTCTTCCCCTTCGGAAGATTGGAAGGGATCCGCGCGACCAGATAGCCTTTCGGATCGAAGACGATATCTCCGATTCCCAAGGCACGCAATTCCGCTTCCAATAGACGCAACAATTCGATTTGTCCGTCACTGGTCGGCCGGTGGTCGGTTATATGCGGATCGCTCATTGTGTCGATGGCGACATATTTGAGGAACCGATTCAAGATATTCTGTGATAGGGGGGATCGGGTCATGGTTCTTGTTTCTCCTGAAATTACAAACTGCACATAGTATCCCATATTTGAAGAACCCTAGCAAGGCAATCTCCCCTACCAACCGCTGCAACATCATGCGTTGAAGTTGTATTTCTTCAACAGGGGTTTTACCATATCCATTACCTGATAGATCGAAAATACGACCAGGATCAAACCGGTGACCACCGGTCCGTTGGTCATGGTTTTCCCGACTGTCATCATCGAAGTTGCGATGGCATAAGCCGCTCCGGGATCCGTGGTGACATCTACTATCCACTCCTGGAAGGATACCGACAACGATTCGTCCCCGTACTTGTAATACCGGTAGATCGACATGATCGTGGTCGCAGCCACCCCTGCGGCAACCGATACCGCTGCCGCTGCCGTAATCTTTCCCCAAAAGACAATATTGGGGATGCATGCGTAGACTATCCCGGCAATCATGAGGACCAACGTCTTGGTAACCAATTTTTGCAAATCACGCATGAAGGCAGGCCGCTGGCTGGGAGGAATCGCGCGGCTTTGGGCCTCCCCGAAAGAGAGCATTGCCCGTTCGGTCGTGGACATCCTCGCCGAAAGTTCCGTATATGCCTCCTGTGGCATCAAACCTTCGGCCTCACCAAGCAGGACAGTCGGATCGGCACCACTTGCGACAGCATGGCAAAACCGCAAATAATCGGAGCCCATTTCCTCTTGAAGCATATGCTCGACAATCGCCGTTCCACTTGCCGGTCCGACGAGACTCCTGGTGGTATCCGACAATACACCGTGTTCATCGAGAACCGGTTGTACGACTGCGAGTTGTTCCTCGACAACCCTTGCCACGATCGGCACGATTTCCTTCTCATCCAGCTGTGGATTCACTCCAGGCTCCCACGCAAGTGAACAACCCAACAGACTGATTATCAGCCACAAACTCACCACATTGGTGAGAACGATACTCCTTCTTCTCATGATTCCTCCTCCTTTCATCAGACACCGTCTCCAGCTTCCGATGCCGCAATCGACGCGAAATTCCAACCGACATTCAAACAAAACTGGAATTTGCCGAAAGCCGGTATCAAGGCCTGCACATAGGTGTAGCTCTCGGGAAATCCATTGGACGGATCACGATAGATCACCGAGGGACGTAAAAACCACTCCGGAATAAAATTCCAGGTATAGCCAAATTCAATTTCATTGAGATAATGCAGTGAGTCTTGGGGAATGAATTGTCCTATGAAAAAGCAGACTTGTGCCATGGATATCGCCACGAATGGACCGGTTCCCCAGGGGTGGCACACGAGCTTCAGTGCAAGATCGAGCAGAATCTCTCCACCACCGGTACGGTCTACGAGCAGTGAAACAGGCAATTCAACTCCGATTCCATCGGGGTGGGACATACCCATTCCAAGGCGAATGCCGGTGTGGGACATCCACACCGAATCGATGGACCAAGCATCGGCGAACACGTGGATTCCTGTTGATCTGTTGTTTACGGCACTGGGCAAAGGAGAAAGAACGGCACAAACCAAAACCAGCAGCATTAGGGGACGTAAGGTGAGACACAGCCCCCTCTGGGGCGGTGAAGAGGCAACGCCTCTTGAGACCAGGGCCTGCCCTGGGAAATCGAAACCTTTCATCCCCAAACGGAGCGAGCGGAAAGGAGGCAGCTTGCCGATTCCTCTCCCGAGCGAGTGCAGGGGACGTAAGGTGAGACACAGCCCCCCTTGGGGCGGTGAAGAGGCCAAGCCTCTTGAGTCCAGGGCCTGCCCTGGGGTATCGAAACCTTTCATCCCCAAACGGAGCGAGCGGAAAGGAGGCAGCTTGCTGAGGCCTCTCCCGAGCGAGTGCAGGGGACGTACGGTGAGACACAGCCCCCCTTGGGGCGGTGAAGAGGCCAAGCCTCTTGCTTCCAGGGCCTGCCCTGGGGTATCGAAACCTTTCATCCCCAAACGGAGCGAGCGGAAAGGAGGCAGCTTGCCGGTTCCTCTCCCGAGCGAGTGCAGGGGACGTAAGGTGAGACACTGCCCCCCTTGGGGCGGTGAAGAGGCCAAGCCTCTTGAGTCCAGGGCCTGCCCTGGGGTATCGAAACCTTTCATAGCGACTCCTTGACCCGAACCTACCATCGGGACCTAGAAGCCGCAATCGTCACTTCATGCTAGTCACTTATTGTTCGTCGTGCTCCCAGCCGAGCGCTTCGGTGAGAGCCGCCTTCCTTTTCTTCATCGAGAAAATGGTGAACCGGGCTTCATCTCCATCGGTCAAGGTGAGGATCAATCCGTCGCGCAATCCTACTACCCGGCCGACCGAGAACTTCTCGATACGATCAATTGGAATAGACCAGACCTCTTTCGCCCGTTCTGGGGAACCGCTTCGCCGGTATCGCTGGTACAATACGACATCTGTATCGGTCACAACCAACCTACCCCGCACAAGGTCCTCCGAAGCCATGGGAGGAACTTTCCCGCAAAAGACCGAAAACTTCACGTTGGAATCGACGAGAGACTCAATGTCCCTATCACTCACCCAATACGATGTCCGGTAGTAGAGATACAGGATACAGAACATCAATACGAAGAGGGACCAGTAGGCCAATTGCGATATCCGGTTCATCGGCATGAACACCACTACGGCGAATAGAGCGAGGAGCAGGACCTTCAACAAGTTTTTCATAATCAGACTATATCAAAAGGCAAAGGCGCTGTCAGCACCATATGCTTGCCCCTTATCGACCTTTGGAGTATCTTGTCATCATGCATTTTATTCCTAGTTACCCCGACTCCACACCCCTCGAACTCTCCCACGCGGCCGAGTTGCAACCATATCTGCTCCAAAACCGGCATGGAATCAGTGAATTCTCCATGGCATCGCTCTATCCATTCACGAAAAAACGCCATTATACCATCAGTTCGTACAACGATTGGCAGGGTAATCACGCATACATGGTACGTGGGTTGCAATGGATTGATGGAAAAGAAGAGGTTTTTGCCATGCTCCCATCCGGTTACCCGGGAAAGGAATTTCTTGACGACCTGTTCACCCGGGTAGATGAGGTGAACACCATAAGTGAGGAACGGACTCCCGCCTGGTCCCACGGGCTGGCCGAGAACCACCCCCACTTGGTGTTGACAGAGGATAGGGACAATGCCGATTATATCTACGAAAGAAAGAGTCTGGTCGAGTTGGTGGGGCAAAGCCTGCATAAGAAGCTTGCGCACGCACTACATTTCGCAGAAGATCATCCCGACAGGGTCCTAGTACCGTCCCAAATCGCCAAAGTCTCGGATATGGTCGAGGTTCTCGACATCTGGGCAGAAGGAAGGGATCTGGTCGAGGACTACAAGGCGACACTGCTGGCTATCCAGAACCAGGCCGATCTGGCGTTGCGTGGAGTCGTGCTCTACACCGGTGACAAACCGGTTGCATTCACCTTGGGAGAAGAAGACGGCTCGTCCCGATTCATCATCCATATCGAGAAGGCTATCGGAGGTTTGCGCGGGGTATACCAGTATATCAACCGGGCCTTCGCAGCCGAAATGCCCGAACGTGTCACCGAAATCAACCGCGAACAGGACCTCGGTATCCCAGGACTCCGCCAAGCGAAGCTCACGTACAAGCCCTCTCGACTATTGATGAAGCACAGGATCCGTAAAGAACAGTAATTATTTCTGGGCGAACATGTTCATCAAGAGCCCCGCACCCATCATCTCGGGTTGCTCCATGCTCTTGAGACTGTCGACGAATTCCTGGAAATCGACCAGACTCTCCATGAGCATCAACCTGACAAAGGCTTCGTGTTCCCTCTTCCCGGTAAATTCGAGTTTCGATCCATGTCGTTTCATCACAAAGACCATCTCCTCTTTCCTGACTTGCCAGGATTTCACCGAACCTTCGATGGTACGTATGAAAAAACCCTCGGACCTGAAGGAATCTGCCAACGTTCGTCTGAGGAAATCGGCGGCCCGTTCGGAGGGGAAATCCAATTCGATGGTCACGACATCGCCGGCATCGGGCTCCTGTAGCTTCTTGCGATACCCGCTGCCACCTTTGAACGCCTGGACCAACAGGGGTGGTGCAGCAACAGATGCAAGCAGCATGGTCATGACCGCGACCCCGAACATGTCCGCCCCGATCGCACCGCTCGCAAGCCCGATACCAGCCACAATCAATGTCACCTCGCCCCTCGGCAACATACCTGCTCCAATGCGAAAGGCTCCTTTGAGATTGAAGCCGACAAACAACGCGGGAAATCCGCAGCCAATCAGTTTTCCTGCGAAGGCGATGACCGAGAAAAGGATTCCGAATCCCAATACGGCTCCAACAGCCCTGAAATCGACCATCATGCCCATGACTGCGAAAAATACCGGGATAAAATACTCACCGACAGCCTTCACCCGCTCGGTGATCTCCGCCGAAACATCGGTCTGGCTGAAGGAGAGCCCGGTGATATAGGCCCCGATGATCATGGCCAAACCCGCCATCTCGGATAGTCCCGCAAGCAGCAGAGCGATACCAAAGGAAAGTTCCGCGACCAGACCGAGGGATTCCAACCCTTTCATCCTCTTGGTCAGGTGGGGAGCGACCAGGATTCCCGCGACCATACAGATTGCCCAGAAGCCCACGGCCTTCAATGCCACAGCTCCGATTCCACCCCATGCAACGGAACCGCCACCCAATTCAACCGCGGAAATTCCCACGACCACCGAAAGCAGTACGATGCTGATAACATCATCCAGGACAGCCGCCGCAAGGATTGTCACACCTTCAGGCGAGGAGATCTTTTTTGTCTCCCCCAGAATCCTTGCCGTGATACCTATCGATGTCGCGGTACAGATGGTGCCGAGGAACAACGCCTCGGGATCCATGATCGAATGTACCGCTGGATGCAGCAGTACCGTAACTCCAGCTCCGAGGAGGAAGGAGACTATTACGCCTCCAAGTCCAACAACCGAGGCCTTGCCGCTGAATCGGAGAAACGTGGGAAGGTCCGTTTCCAATCCACTGGAAAAGAGGAGGAGAATCGAACCGACTGTCGCGATACCATACAACTCGGGTGAGACGGGAACCGTTCCGACCACAGGAGGAAACAATGCTCCCAGCGAACCCAAGGGAATCGCCCCGAGAACATAGGGACCGACCACCATGCCGGCCACCAGCTCCCCCAACACTTTCGGTTGTTTGAGCTTGCGTGAGAAGAACCAACCGTTGAGCTTGGTCACAACAAGAATCACTCCCAACTGGAGTGCCAACAACATCATTTCATGTGCCATGTGTTTTCCTTAGATTCCAAAAACCGCAAGAACTTCTTGCGCAGTCTTTGCGTTCAGAAGCCTTTCACGTGCTTCCTCTGTCTTGATCACCATACTGACTTCAGCTAGGAACTGAACGTGCGGGCCAACTCGGTCCAGGGGGGAGAGGGTCATGATGAATATTCGACTGGGCTCACCATCCAAGGAAGCGAAGTCGACTCCGTCCTTCTTGATGCCTATGCAGGCCACCAGATTCTTCACGGCGGAGGTCTTGCCATGTGGAATGGCGACTCCATGCTGAATACCGGTCGACATTTTCCGTTCCCTATCCATCAAAGCCGAAAGTACGGCATCGCGATCCGTAACCAATTTTGCCGAGACCAGCAGGTCCAGCAATTCGGAGATAACCCCTTCCTTCGTTGTACTCTTCAACGAAGTGGTGACTACCGCAGGGGAAAGAATGTTCTTGATTTTCATTGTTCAGTGATACCACCATTACCTTTTTGATGCAAGACTCCCTACCCCAATCTGAAGCAACAATGGATTGGCTGAAGTATAGTCAGTGGAGGTTCACATGAAAACCAAACTACATTTCATTGTCGGGATGGTGCTCGTCGCCATCATCACCCTTACCGGTTGCGAGGAGACCCAAGGATCGGCGACCCTTCGGTTGCGGCTCACCGATGACAGCAGGTCAAGAGCCACATCGAGGGAGGTGATAAGTCCCCCGGGCCAAAGCCTGCTGATCTCGGGCTATACCGTAAGCGGTACCGGACCGAACGGGAATACGTTCTTGGTCTCAACAAACAGCACCCAAGTCGATATCAACGGATTGGTCATCGGAACCTGGGAAATCGGCGTAACTGGTTTCAACCAGCAGGGAACGGCCATGGCAAGGGGAACAGCAAGCCATCATCTGACAACAAGCGACAATACGGTGGAAGTTGTCCTCAACGAGTTCATCGGCGAAGGCTCGGTGAATATCGGGTTCGATTGGATCGATCCGGCCTATCCCAACATCGCCCTTGATTTGAAGCTCAAGGCGCAAGGAGGCGTCGAAGAGACCATAACCGAAGGGAAAACATTGTTTCCCGCCAGTGCAAGTGCCCGGTATGAAGCCGTACTCCCCACCGGTTCCTATGACCTCGCCTTCAGCCTCTACTCGAACGGAACCAGGATAGCCGGCGGTGTGGTAGCCCTCAGGATACTCGACGGGTATACCTCCCAGGAGGAAATCACCATACTTGTGGATCAAGAGACACCCGAGGCGACCGGCCTACAGATTTCCACCGATGTGGTCGATCCCGTATTGGGAACAATCCAGGGTGTGCCTGCGACCATACTCCCGAATACTTCGGTGACTGCCACCTTCAGTCGTGGTGGCGGGGGAGGACCTGGAGCGGTCATGGTCGATTGGTATCTGGACGGTACCCATTTGGCGAGCGGGAATTCGATCGAATTCTCGACATATACCGGACCTCACCGGCTGGACGCGATAGCCAAAACCGAACATTTGGGGAGTGTGGGCTCCGAAACCCTACCCTTTCGTGCAACCGTGGAGTCCCAGCAGGGGATTCCTGTCGTAGTATCGAGCGTCACCGATGGCGAACTGGATGCGCAACAGCAACCCTACTGGCTCACCGGGGTAACCGATACTGCTTTTCTCAGGGACGGACGCCTGCTCATTGCAAGCGGAAACGGATTGCAGTTGTGCGAAATCAGGAAGGATCGGTTGGTGGTCCTGAAGAATTTCACCAGCACAGGTGCGGCGACTTCTCCCCAGACCGATCCGTATCCTACAAATGGCATTACGGATATCACCATCGATACGGTTGACAATATCGTCTGTACCACTGCACGGGAATTGGGAACTGTAGTGCTGTACAACTACGATGCGACAGCGAAGGAACTGCACAAGATTGTCGCCCTCGATACCTCATCGAGTCTTTGGGACGGTGCTATCGGCAACGTGGCGTTGAATACAAGCCTGAAGACCCTGTATGTTGTGGATCCGGTTGCCAACATACTGCATTTCGCCATGTACGGAACGGAAGGGATTGGAAGTTTCAAATGGTTCGGACTCTTCTCCCCGGAAATCGAAGTAGTCGATCCACAGCGGATCACCATCAGTTCCGACGGTAGTAGACTGGCAATGGCCTGCCCCACGAACCGGACGTTCCACACATACAAACTCTCGATTGATCCGATCACGGGAAATCCGAAGGTATTCGAGGAATTGCACACCACGGTAGCCGCAGGCCTGGCCTCGGGACCGTACGATATCAGGATTGTCGGGAATCTCCTGCAATTGGCTTTGGAGGATGGATTGCAGCTCTACCGGTTCCCGGACACCGGATCGGAGTGGATCCAGGAGCAGAAGATCAGTATCGATACAACGCGGGCCATCGACCTTGCCTTCGACTCCACATTCGGAAATTGCTGGATACTCCATGGTGGCTCGCAGCCGAAGGTTGCCAAATCCACCCTCATCAACGGAGTTCCCATCTATGATGACGGAAGCATGGATACCGGTTCCTTCGTGGCTTCGGGTATCAGCTACTCTCCGAAAGGCAATTTCCTCAGCATATATGGTGACAACCGGCTCATGCTGTTGAGGATCTCAGACGGTTGATGCCGGAATGCTCAAGGTAACCGTGGTTCCTGTTTCGGCCGTGCTCTCAAGCATGACGCTTCCGCCATGCAACGTGGCGATCCTGTCGACAATGGTGAGGCCTAGCCCCGACCCGGGGGATGTACGGGCAAATTCACCGCGGTAGAGTCGTTCAAAGACTTTTGGAATCTCGGAGGGGGGGATCGGCTTGCCCATATTATGCACCCGGATACGGAGCCGCCCCCCTTCCTTTTGGATCGCCAGGTCCACTTGTCCACCTTCATCGCCATATCTAATCGCATTCGAGAGCAGGTTGGAGACCGCCCGTGAAAGGAGGAAGGAATCTCCCATGAATGATTCGACACCGACAGTCTTGTTCAATCGCAGGGATTTGTGCATCAACTGCGCTTCGAACCGCTCCGTCAGTTCGTTGGCAAACGAGTCGGCATCGATCGCCGCCACATTGAGCTTGGTTTCGGGAGATTCCAGACGTATGAGTGTCTCAAGATCGTCGATCAGGGATTCCATCCGCTTCAGTTCGCGCCCGGTCCTTTCGAAACGTTCGCTTGTCGGCGCGAGGACACCATCGGCCATCCCCTCCAGTTGGGCTTTTACAGATGCAACAGGCGTACGTAGATCATGGGCCAGATCCTGTGACCATTGGGCTCTGACCGTACGTTCATGCAACAAACGCACGCGCAACGACTCGATCGATTCTGCGATCCGGACCAATTCGTCCGAGCCGTGGGGCACAATCGGATCGGTGATGTTTCCTTCGGTCATGTTGTGCAGATGGACCGACATGCGGTCGGCTGGACTGGAGACCTTCTTTGAGAAATAGAGGGCTGCAAGCAATGAGATTCCGAGCGAAAGGATCAAAGACGCGATGAATACCCAAGCCATCGATTCAAGCAAAGCCTTGTTCGCACTATCTTCCCCGAAAGACTCCTCCCCAGTCGAATAATACCCCACCAGGTTGTTGTCGACATATACGGGGTGCATGGTCGCCATGCTGAGAATCCGGCTCATGGATCCCCGCATACCCCCCATACCACGGTTGGTCGATACAAGCTGGCCGTTCGCATCGTAGATCGCAATCTGGCCACCATAGGATGCACTTTCCAGCCTGACTGTATCTCCCGAGAGGACCGATGCCGCCATTTCCCGTGCTTGCTGGAACCGGACCTGTCTCCACTGGTTCTCCGACTGTCGGAATCCGAACCCCAACAACACGGCGATCACCGCAAGCTGTATAATAAAGGCCGAGACGAAGACCAGAAAGGTTTTCTTGACAAGGGTCATGCCAGTTCCTTTCCGACGAAGCGGTAGCCGAAACCACGGACAGTCTCGACCCATTCGTTTACAGTCAGCTTTGCGCGGATATTCTTCATGTGTGTATTGATCGAGCGTTCGGATCCCTCGGCAAGATAATCGAGGCACATGCCAAGCAGCTGGTCCCGGCTGACCACACGCCCCCCACGCTGGGCAAGGAAAGCGAGTATCTTCCATTCGGTCGCTGTCAATTTCACTTCCAGGTTATCATGCAGACAGGTATGGGCATTCTCATCCAACTCCAGGACATGTCTGCTCTTGTCCAAGGCAAGTTCTTCCGGCAGGTACCATTTCTTGCCTGAAACAGATTTCTCCACCAATTCCTTGGGTCGTGTCCTTGCCAGGATGCTTCTGACACGCAGCACCAGCTCCCGCATCGAGAACGGCTTGACCACATAGTCGTCGGCACCGATTTCGAATCCGGTGATCCTGTCCGATTCGGAGGAACGAGCAGTAAGGAAAAGAATGGGAATATCCTGGTCCTGCTTGATCTTTCGTGCCAGATGGAAACCATCGCCATCCGGGAGCATGACATCCAGGACCAGCAGGTCGGGAACCGCCATCCGGACGGCCTCGAGTACACCGGAGATCCGATCGAACAACACCACGCGATGTCCATCGACTTCCAGGTACGAGACTATGGCATCGCTTAGTCCCGCATTGTCCTCAACCACAAAGATCTTCGCCATTGTTCCCCCTTCCACCATTGGTTCCACGTCCTATCGTACTATGTCAAGATGGACTAGGAAAGTGTCGTGTAGGTAAGACTTCGATAAAGATTGGATAAAGAGATCCTATCCAGTCCGTTTGCGCTCCAAAACGGGTAGATATAGGAAGAAAGCCAGGACCAGACAGATGCCGGAAACAACCAGCATGCCCATACCCAATCCCCACATGTTGCTGAAAAGTCCCAGCAGCAATGCGATTATCACAGCGAACAAGGTCTCCGCTTGGGATTCCACCGACAGCGACGAAGCCATGGACGATTGGTCCATCAGTTCGGTGACGTAGGCGATTCCCATGGGTTTCCTCAAATTCTCTATAACATAGATGCCGATATACAGAAGTATCGCAACCACAGGCACTCCCAACCAATAGGCGATTCCACCGATGATCCCACAAACGATTCCCATAACCAGCATGCGGTTCAATGGGATTGCCAGTGTCGAGTACCGCTGTGAAAGCTTTCCTGAAGACCGCGAGGCAAAGGCAGTCAGGAGATAGAGGGCCGCATACACGACCCCGGTGATGATCGCCGTCCGTTGGTCGCCCTCCAAGGCCAACAGGACTGGCAGTCCGACAGCGAAACTCTTGAGTATCGGTTGCAGATAGTCCTTGAACGCCTTGTAGTACCCGCTGTATAACGATTGGTTTGCTATCGCCCGAATCAGGTCGGGATTCCTCAAGCTCTTCAACAATGACCGTATGACATGGACAAATTCGGATGCGATGGTCTTGTCGCTGGTGTGCCGTGGGCCGTCGAGTTCAGGCGGATAACTGAGTACCAACATAAGGTCGAGAACATACGGAATTATGGTGAAGAGGAAAACCGGTGCATACGACCCTCGCCAGAACACCAGGAACGCCGCGATCAAAGCCGATAACGCGGCACCGGCCTGGCTCCACGCCCGGGTATGTCCATAGTAGTGGGTCTTCAAGTGACCCCACCCGTGCATATGCAGGTATTCGAAGATCATGGCCTTGTGGGTCCCGGTTCTGAACGCATCGCCACCTGCATACACCAGCATGGCGGCGAACAGTACCCAATAGGATTCGGCGAAGAAGAACACGATGAACGAAAGGATATAGAACATGAAGGAGACCGCCATGGACCGTTTCCTTCCCAAGCTGTCCGCGATGACACCGGAGGGAATCTCCACAATATTGATGCTCACTTCCCTTGCGGCGTATAACGTACCGATTTGCAGGAAGGTAAGCCCCTTCTCAAGGAAGAACAACATGAGAAACGGTTCATAGAAACGCAGATTCTTTAAGAACCCGTATGCACAGAACTTGTAGAACTGAAAATTCCGTTCGAAATCCGCCGCCGGCTTGGAATTGGAATGCATGGCCATACACCTCTGATTGTTATACCTGATACCATATCGGATATCGGGATAGTTATACAGGAAAATATTTTTTAGGAAAAGGCATACGGGCGATTGACAAACTCAGGGTATTAGTGTACTAGTTACATAAGACACTAATAATCGTCTATCAAAGGAGTCTATACATGATACGAATGAAAAACATCAGGTTTCACTATGGAAAGAAACCGTTGTTTGCCAACATGGACCTCGATATCCCGAAAGGGAACATCTACGGGTTGTTGGGAATGAATGGAGCAGGAAAGACAACCCTGCTGAAACTTATGTCGGGACAATTGTTTCCCTTGGAAGGCACATCCTCGGTACTGGGCTACGATCCGGTCAAACGAAACCCCGACATGCTGGCCGACCTGTTCCACTTGCCGGAAGAATTCCTGCTTCCCCGCATGCGTGCCGAAGAATACCTTGCGATCAACGCACCGTTCTACCCGAAGTTCGACCATGCGGCCCTACACCGCTACTGCATGGATTTCGATCTAGACCTTACTCAGAAGCTGAATGAACTGTCCTTCGGCCAAAAGAAGAAATTCCTCCTCTCGTTCGGACTTGCCTCGAATACCGGCTTGTTGATTCTCGACGAACCGACAAACGGGCTCGACATCCCTTCGAAGAGCCAGTTCCGCAGGACTGTTGCCTCGGCGATGACCGAGGATCGGACATTCATAATCAGCACACACCAAGTGCGGGACATGGAAAACCTGATCGACCCGATCATCATTGTCCATTCTGGGAAAGTCGTGTTCAACAGTGACCTGGCCACCATCGCGGAAAAATTGACCATGCAACTGGAGCGGACAGAACCCGATACCACTAATTGCATATTCACCGAAAAGGTTCCCGGAGGTTGGATGGCTGTAAAAGAACGGCAGGCCGATGAAGAAGAGACCTCGATCGATTTGGAAACCCTGTTCAACGCTGTCGTCTCCAATCCCGCGCCATTCGCCTTTTCGTTCCCGCAGCAAGGAGGCCTCGCATGAGATTCGTACGTGTACTGAATAGAGAGATCCAAGAGAGCAAGAGAACCCTGTTCATCTACTCCCTTACCATATTCCTCGTACTGTTCTTCCAGGAAATGGTCGGAGCATTCGTAACCCGCATGACCGGGAACATCATCAGCGATTCCGTCTATGAGGGAAGCTATCCCGGATTCCTGTTCCTTGGTGGATTCATAATCACCAGCATGGTCTTCGCCCAGGACATGTTCAGCAGGACAGGACAACACAATTGGCTCACACTGCCCGCTTCGACCGAGGAGAAGTTTCTTGCCAAAGCGTTGCTGACAGCAATCGCCTATCCGTTGGTCCTTACCGTCATCTTCACCCTCTCGTCGGTGGTCATCGAGGCGCTGGCACTGCTCTTCTTCGGCAATCCGTTCACCATGTTCAACCCGTTCGGCCCCTATGTCGGGAAGATGATCCTCCATTTCATCGCGACACAATCGATATTCCTGTTGGGAGCAACCTATTTCCGCAAGGCCCATTTCGTAAAGACAGTACTCGCACTCGGCCTGATCGGATTTGCCTTGAGCATACTGGCGACCATCTTCGTCCGTATTGTGTTCGCCCCATACGTCACCGGAATGTTCGGCTTCCACATCTCGCTGAATGCATACGATTTCCAGAACCACGCGAATCTTGTGACTATCGGCGAATGGATCGGCAACATCGTGTATTGGGCACTTCTTCCCGCATTCTGCTGGTTCACAGCCTATCTGAGAGTGAAGGAGGTACAGTCAACCGATGCAGTTCAATAAAAACACATCCATCTATCTGCAGATCGCAGACTACATGTACGACCGTATCCTCGGTGGCGATTGGCCCGATGGTGAACGGATTCCCTCGATCAGGGACATGGCGATCCAACTTGAAGTCAACCCCAACACGGTGACTCGGACATATACCCTATTGCAGGAGGAAGGAACCTTGGAAAACCAACGGGGAATTGGATACTTTACCGCAAACGATGCCCGGGCGAACGTGCTTGCCCGAATGAGGGAAAATTTCCTCCGGGACGAACTCCCCGTGCTGTTCGCCAGGATCGAACAACTGGGATTGACAATCACCGACATCGAAACGCAGCACGCACACTACGTACAGGAGAAGCAAAAATCATGAAACAGAATATACGGAAAAGCAATATCATGCTCATGGCGGCAGGAGCCTTTCTTGTGCTCATGCTCCTCGCTTCGATTATCACCGCGCGTGTGGTCTTCGACAAGGTGATCAGCACCCAGTCACCCAACAGGGGTGTGGTATACCTGAACACCAACTTCTAGATACCCTGGGGACCATGGGATATCATATCCCGTGGTCCTCCTCCAAGGTTTCGGGAGGAGACTCCAACAATTCGGGGTGCTGGATATACCTCAGCATCTCCTTCCATGCACTTGCCATGCCGAACCCGTCGCAGATTCGTTCGTCGCCCACAATCTTGAAATCAATGAATTTGCGCTCGACTATGGAATTGTCTTTCGCCAGCACCCTCTCCGTATACTTGGGCCCATAGGCGATGAATCCGCTGCAGGTACCGAAATTGTAGATGTGATGGTATATGGGAGCGAAATTGATCGATCCCATGGCTGTGACGAAAATGCTGCAGTGGAACGGACTGAGCCGTTGGATCGACTGAGGCATCCAACCATGGAAGTCGAGCCATTTGATCGTGCCGATGACAAACCTGATCAATCCCGTGGGAAGATGGTTGACGAATTTGGCGAAGGAATCGGTGGTGTTGTCGGTCCGGATATCCTTGTTCCGTTCGATTTCCTTCTGCAGACGAACCGCCACGTCGAATATCGTATCACTCGGATCATAGACCATCTTCACAACCGTCTGGGTTCCTTCCACCGACAAGTCCTTCTTGATCGCAAGGGAGATGCTCACTTCGTCCCGGGCATAGGCCTTGTGTCCGGCGATGAACCTGTTCACATAGGGCTTTTGGCTGATCATGCGGACAATCGAGGCCATGACGATATCGATAAAGGTGAGGTCCTGTCCGATGGGACTACCCTCGGCCCGCTTCTTGCGCAGGTACCGTTCGACATTTGTGATATCGATCTTGAAAGAGGCACCCACCTCGGAATCGTTTCTCGTACTCATGATATACGGTATCAAGGTAAAGAAGGTATCGGTGTGCATCAAGCGACGACCATCATAGCGGTCACGCCAATGTTTTCTCAATTTCGGCCGTCGCACGGGTGTTCCATATTCTCGATTCCCAGACATGTTCTTCACCACCTGTCATACATATTGTTCCCGAATCTTATCATACGCACCAATAGACCATCCATCAAAAAGAATTTTTGTTGCCTTCACGCGTCAAAGCCAGTACCATACATCCACTCGGGAGGTGAAGATGGTAGAAAAATCGGAACGCATACGATATGTGTCGCTTGCGATCATATTGGTCCTGACAGCCTTGGCTGGCATACTATCGGATGGTCCGGCAACGTCCTTCGGCGACTTTCTCACCATCCAGAGCTCGGGCGCACGTCTCATCCAAGACTTCACCGCCATCGGTATAGGCGGCGCCATGGTGAACGCGGCGCTGGTGGGGTTGCTTGGTTTGGGAGTCGTCTATTTCTCCTCCGTCACCCTCGCAGGCCCGACCATCGCAGGTATCTTCACAATCCTGGGTTTCGGTTTCTTTGGTAAAACTCCACTCAACTGCATACCGATCATGGCAGGAGTCTGGGCTTCCGCCAGGTTCGCCGGCAAGACCATGGGCTCGTACAGCCTGATCGCACTGTTTGGAACCGCACTCGGACCATTGGTCACCTACATCATGTTCGAAATAGGCTTACCGCTTCCGTTCTCAATCCCCTTGGGCATATTGGGAGGCTTTGTGGCAGGAGCCATCCTACCTGCTGTCGCAGGATCCATGTTGCAACTGCACCAAGGATACAACCTCTACAATATCGGCTTCACCTGTGGCTTCCTCGGATTGTTCGCATCGTCGGCACTTCGTGCGGCAGATAGCATGGAAGACATCTCGATAGTCTGGAACACCACGTCACATGGTACTCTGGTCTTTTTGATTCCAGCTATTTCGGCTGCCCTCTGTTTCCTGGGAGCCGTATCCCCACCCGTCGGCGCCAAGCGGCTGTACCTCGATATCCGCAAGCTACAAACACTTTCGGGACGTCTTCCCACCGATTATTTCGATGCCGTCGACTCGGGAGCCCCATGGTTCAACATGGGATTGCTCGGATTCTGCTCGGCCCTATTCATAGCGGTTGTGGGCGCTCCGTTCAACGGACCGGTGCTGGGAGGTATCCTTACGGTGATCGGATTCGGTGCGTTCGGAAAATCGTTGAGGAACTGTTGGCCTGTCGTGTTGGGAGTGTGTCTAGCAGTGGTGGTGTTCGGAAAGGATATTACCTCCCCCGGACCGATCCTGGCCGTCCTGTTCGTAACGACACTGGCCCCGATCGCGGGTGAATTCGGTATCCTGGCCGGTGTGGCAGCCGGGTTCATCCACCTGTTCATGGTTGAATCGACAGCCGCCTGGCATGGAGGCCTGGACTTGTACAACAACGGTTTCGCGGGCGGGTTGACAGCAACGCTGGTCATAGCGATCTTGCACTGGTATAGGACCAATAGAACCAAGGAGGACTTCAAGTCATGAAACGCAAGGAATTTCTCAATAGATTGATTGGTGAAGTATCGAATTTCCTGCTTGAAGGCAATCCGTTGCGTATGGTGATTTCCTTGCACCAGGAGGAAGATGGTGCCCACCTCAGTTTCTTCGATGACCGCAAACGGTCCGAGGAAGATCTGAAACGCATCCGCGAAGCGTTGAATCCGAAACATACCAGGCCTGAACTAGCCGAATACTACGGTATGATGGCGGGTCACGACACCTCGTGGGATGCCCGGTTGAAGCTCATAGGATGGCAAATAAAACACGCCACCGTCAGGAACTCCGACAGTGGCGTGCAAATCGACCTCTGGTTGGGAAGCGATGCGTTCAATCCCGATCAATTCACCATAGAAAAGGACTCTTGACCGCCCCTATTCCCATTCGATCGTACCGGGTGGCTTGCTTGTGATATCGTAGAGCACCCGGTTGACCCCCGGAACCTCGTTGCAGATTCGCGCCGAGGCCCGCTGCAATACTTCTGGGGGAAACCTGAACCAGTCGGCTGTCATGGCATCCTCGCTGGTCACCGCACGGAGGGAACACACCTCCTCGTACGTACGCTCGTCGCCCTGGACCCCCACACTCTTCACCGGCAGCAGGCAAGCCAAGGCCTGCCAGATATCGCCGTAGAGTCCGGCGTTCCTGATCTCCTCGATAAATATGGCATCGACATCGCGCAAGGTATCGAGCCGCTGTTCGGTGACTTCCCCGATACAGCGGACACCCAGACCAGGACCGGGGAACGGATGGCGGTACACGACCTCGTCCGGCAACCCGAGTTCCTTTCCAAGCAACCGCACCTCATCCTTGAACAGTTCCCGCAACGGTTCGAGGAGCGTAAAACGCAAATCCTCGGGCAATCCACCGACATTGTGGTGGCTCTTGATGGTGACCGAGGGTCCGCCCGAAGGGCTGATACTCTCGATCACATCAGGATACAAGGTCCCTTGGGCCAAGAAGTCTATCTCTCCGGCAGCACGTGCCTCCTGTTCGAACACATCGATAAAGACCTTCCCAATAATCTTGCGCTTCTGTTCCGGTTCGGTCACACCCTTGAGGGCAGTGATAAACTGTTGCCGGGCATCGGCATATTGCAACCTGATGTTGAAGTTGTCACGGAATACGGAAAGGACCAGATCAGCCTCTCCCTTGCGCAACAACCCGTTGTTCACAAAAACACACACCAGCTGGTCACCGATCGCCTTGTGGATCAGCGCAGCTGCGACCGACGAATCGACACCACCCGAGAGCCCACACAGGACCTGCTTGTCCCCTACAATCCTGCGGATCTCGGCCACTTGGGTCTCGACAAAGGAACCCATGCTCCAGTCGGGCACAGCCTTGCAGATATCGACCACGAAATTCGCCAACAAACGCCCGCCCTCGACCGAATGGACAACCTCCGGGTGGAACTGTACTCCATACCACTGCTTGGCAGGATACTCCACTACGGCATACGTACAATTCTCGGTCGAACCGGTGCACTCGAAATGGGCAGGAAGCGTATGGACCGAATCCCCATGACTCATCCAAACCTGGCTGTTCGGTGGAAGATCCTTCAACAGGACCGATTCCTTCTTGTTGATGCCGAGATGCGCGAATCCGTATTCCTTCTGTTTTGGTCGCTCAACCGTTCCGCCGTTCATGACAGAAAGGACCTGCAGCCCGTAGCAGATACCGAGGATCGGTATCCCCAACTCGAACAAACGGGCATCGGGACGGGGTGAACCCTCCTTTCGCACGCTTGCCGGACCACCGGAGAATACCAACCCCTTGGGTGCGATCTTGGCAACCTCTTCGGCGGAAATGGTATAGGGCACTATTTGGCTGTAGACCTGCTGTTCCCGGATGCGACGGGCTATGAGCTGGCTGTACTGGGCTCCGAAATCCAAGACCAGGATCGTGTCATGCTGCTGTTTTTCCATGAATATTCCTCAATATTATAAAGACAATGATCTTACCGGCGGATAGGCTTTCAACACTGCACGCGATACAGCGATTCCCAATACCACCCCGACTCCCGATTGGAGAAGATTCAATGGAATCTCGACCAATGCCGCTTCGAAACCGTACAAGACTCCACCGGCGATATAGTAACCGCCTGCCATCACAACCATACCGACCACACCGGCGAGTATCAGCTTGAGGATATTCGCATCACCCGGCACACCGGAGGCGAGTCCACTGCGGGCAATCACGGCGATAAGCAGACCTTGCGCTCCGTGGATGACGAACGAAAGTGGAGCCCATTGGGCATACCCACCGATCAAGTCGGCTATACCGGTTCCCAGGCCACCGGCTATGGCTGCGACCCACGGTCCGAAGAGAAAAGCCGAGAAAGTGATTACCACATCGCACAAGCTTATGTATCCCTTGATTGGAGTAGGAACACGCACCAGGAGTGTGAATACCACCACCGTTGCGGTCAGGACAGCCATCAAAGCTATTCTCAGGGCTGTCATTTTGGAGGAATCATTCGATTTCATCTTGGAACTTCTCCTTGTCTGGTCCGTTCGGGAAGGTGTCAAAGGGTATTGAACACTAACCAGAAAACTGTCGGAATCATAACCGAAAGTAACAAATGGGTAAAGAGTCCCCCCTTTGCGACCAAACGCCGGTAATTCGTTCGTTTCGTCTCCCTTCCAAGTCCGCGATGCTCGAG
>PGXU01000052.1 GCA_002839335.1 Spirochaetae bacterium HGW-Spirochaetae-4 | reverse complement strand
TGATTCACCTCATGAGCGCCGAGCTGAGGGAATTCTACGCACTGGAGAAACTCTGGCACGCCGGAGTGAAACTCGACTTCGTGGCATTGGTTGAAGAGGCACAGGAAAACTAGTGATCTGTAACATCCTAATCTTTACTTTTCTTGGGCCTATCGAACAGATGGGCTTCGTTCGTGTCAGCTCAGATATCTAGATATCTTCGCTTCCTTGTCCTTGCCCTCCGTCCGATCCGCTCCAAGCTCAGCCACAAGTTTATGCTGTTACAGATCACTAGCGCTGCCCGACAGTTCACCGATACTATGAAAAAGACGCCCGTGGGTACGAATCCCTGGGCGTCTCAATTATGTCGGACTATCTACCTCAAGTGGTAAGCAGATCCTCATCCGAGGCATATTCCTGGTTTTTGATCGATTTGAACATCTTCACCAGTTTCTGTACTGTCAAAGACTGCTTCTCCTCTGCTGTAAGGTCAAGGATGATGCGTCCCTCATCCATCATGATCAATCTGTTTCCGAAATCGATAGCGTGTTGCATGTTGTGGGTGACCATGAGGGATGTGAGCTTGTAGCGTTCGATGAATTGCGTGGTGAGATCCATGACAATCTGGGCGTTCCTGGGATCCAACGCGGCTGTGTGTTCATCGAGCAGGAGCATTTGTGGACGGCTCAGTACCGTCATAAGCAACGTCAAGGCTTGCCGTTGTCCGCCGGACAACAGTCCCACATTGTCCTTCAGACGATCTTCGAGGCCCATGGACAACTGCTTCAGTTCTTCCTTGAAGTAGCCCCTCTTGCTGGCATTCAAGGTAATCTTCAATCCTTTCATACCTTTGTGGAGGGCAGTGACCATATTGTCTTCGATAGACATTTTTGCCGCGGTCCCCTTCGTCGGGTCCTGGAAAATGCGGCCGATGGTGAATGCCCGCTTGTATTCGGGGGTATTCGTGACATCCTTGCCGTTCAAGGTGATTTTGCCACCGGTAACCGGATAGGTCCCGCTGATCAAATTGAACAGCGTGCTTTTCCCGGAGCCATTGCTTCCGACCACGGTGATGAAATCCCCGTCGTTGACCGTGAGATCTATATATTCGATCGCTGTCTTCTCGTTGACCGTTCCCGGGTAGAAGACCTTGGAGATCTGTTCAATTTTCAACATGGCCAGCCTCCTTGTCCAATGCTTCCCGACGTTCCTTGTTGCGACGCAATGCCTTTTTCCGTGCATCGGCACTCGATGCGGCATTTCTGGTCTGGGCGACTATCAGGGAAATGATCACCAGGATACCGGTGAGCAGTTTCAGGTCGCTTGGTGTCAAGTTTATGTAGTATCCGTAGTATCTGCCCAAGAACATGAGCGCCTTGTATATGATGGCGCCGAAAATCACCCTCAGGGTGATCAACGATATCTTGTTGCTGTCGAACAGGAACTCGCCGATCATGATCGCGGCAAGTCCTTGGACCACCATTCCCTGTCCCAGGTTCGCATCAGCGAATCCCTGGTATTGGGCCAGCAATCCACCTGAGAGCGCGATGAGTCCGTTCGAGAGTGCCATACCGATCACTTTCAACAACTTGGGATCGATACCCATGCTGATGATCATCTGTTCGTTGCTTCCCAACGCGCCGATGGCGATTCCCAGGTCGGTCCTGAAGAAGACATCGATCAGTTCCTTCACGATCAGGACTATGATCAGTGTCCCTACCAGGAGAGCCCATGGATTGGACATCATGGAGAATATCTCGGGGAATCTTGTGTACAACGTTTCGATTCGGAGCAATGGTACATTCGCCCTACCGCCCAAGATGCGGATATTGATCGAATACAACATCGTCATGGTCAAGATTCCGGCCAGCAACCCCGGAACCTTCAAGCGGTTGTGGATAGTCGCTGTAATCACGCCGGCAATCGCTCCAGCCCCAGACGCAAGCAAAAGGGCTGTTGCCAGCCCTGTTCCGTTAACTATCGCCATAGTCGCTACGGCGGCTCCAGTAGCAAAGGAGCCGTCGCAGGTAAGGTCGGCGAAATCAAGTATCCGGTATGATATCAGCACACCGATTACCATGATGGAAAAAATCAATCCATCTACAAAAATACCTTCTAACATTAGAACTTCCTATTTGACGATTTTCTGACCATTCTGGTATACCACAGCTGCGGTCTCCAGTAAATCGGCAGGAATGGAAATTCCCAATTTCTTTGCGACATCCAGGTTGAACCAAAGCTCGAAGTCTTCCGGATCGGTCAGGAACTTGGTCCCGATCTCACCAGGCTTCTTGCCGTCCAACAGCTGCGCGACGATTTCTCCAGTCGCCAGTCCGATCTTGTAATAGTCGAATCCCCAGGCTACCAGGAAGTCCAAGCCATCCACATTCGACGGGTCGGCGGTCATGAGGGGGACACCAGCCTTCGAAGCGACGTCGTCAACCGAGGGGAGTGCCGAGATGACCGTATTGTCGGTGGCGATATAGATTGCATCGACACGACCGATGATCGCCTGTGTGGCTTGCATGACCTCGGAAGTATTCGCGACTGCGGCTGGAACGAACGCCACACCGAGTTTCTCTGCGGCAGCTTTCGCTTGTTCCATGAGGGTGACTCCATTGGCCTCGCCACTGGCATAGATATTGCCGATGGTCTTGGCTCCGGTGAGTCTCACCAACAGTTCGATTTGGGCTTCGACAGGGTTCATGTCGGAAACACCGGTGACATTGTCCGAATTGGGTGTCGTATAGGTGGTTACCAAACCTGCTCCGAGTGGATCGGTGATCGCAGAGAAGATGACCGGGATATCACTGAACACGTTCACCAAGGCCTGGGCCGTCGGTGTCGCGATTCCCACGACCATGTCGACGCGGTCGGATTTGAATTTCTGCGCAATCTGTGCGGAAGCGGAAACGTCGGCATTCGCATTCTGGAAATCGAACCGGACATTCTTTCCAACTGACTTCAGATAGTCCTGCATGCCTGTTTCGACTGCATCGAGTGCAGGATGGGCGAGGAACTTGGAGACACCGACCAATGGTTCGGACTTGGCTTCTTGTACGCCTGCGGCAGACAATGACGCCACAAGAACTAGTGACAGCAGCAACAATATACCGACTCTTTTCATAACATGCTCCTTAGCTTGTGATTTGATGGTCACTATAGACCGCCCGGCAGCTTTTGTAAAGATGATTATGCATAACTGTGCATAAAGATACGTCGGATATTCAGCGCTGGATGGTTTTCCCGTCACGTTGGATCACCGCGGCACTGTCGATCAAATCCTGGGGTACCGAAATACCGAGCTTGGTGGCGACATCCAGGTTGAACCACAATTCGAAATCAGCCGGATCGGTGATGAAGATGGTACCGAGTTCTCCTGCAGTCTTTTCCTGTCGCAAGACCTGGGCAACCGCTTCACCTGTCTTTCTTCCATGCTTGTAATAATTGAAACCCCATACCATGAAGTAGTCCAACCCTTGCGCGCTGGTAGGATCGGCGGTGAAGAGTGGGACACCAGCTTGGGCACAGACCTCGCTGAGACTGTTTATAGCAGAGACGACCGTATTGTCGGTTCCGACGTACAATCCGTCAATCCTGTTCACAATGGAAAGTATAGCTTGTTTTACTTCGGAAGAATTCGAGACTCCCGCCTCAACGAATCCCAGGCCCAGTTCCGTTGCCGCCTGTTTTACCAAATCCCTGAGTTGGACTCCATTTGCTTCTCCGCTGGTAAATACAATGCCGATTGTCCTGGCTCCAGTCAATTCGGAAAATGCCTTGATCTGGTCATATACCGGATTCTTGTCGGAAACGCCACCAACATTGCCATCGTTCGGTTCATAGGTCGGGACAAGGCCTGCTTCCAGAGGATCGGTGATTCCTCCAAAGACTACCGGTGTCTCGGTGAATACGTTCGCGAGAGCCTGTGCGACCGGCGTTCCGATACCGACGACCAGATCCGACTTGTCGGCTTTGAACTTCTGCGCGATGGAGGCGGCTGTCGAGATATCCCCATTGGCACTTTGGACGTCGTAGGTGACCGCGAAGCCCTGTTCGTCCAAGTAGTCCTTCATGCCTTGCTCGATAGCATCCAAAGCCGGATGGGTCACGATTTTGGATACACCGATGGTATAGGTGCCTTGTGTCTTCTCAAGTTGTCCTGCAGCAAACAATGCCGGATAACATACCGTTAGAATCAGCAACAGGGTACAGAATTTTCGCATAATCTTCATAATCGATCCCTCCCAGGATATCGTGTGAGTTGGACTATAGCGCGATTTGATGTTTCTGTAAATAGAAACATGCGGGAATCGCTGGGATTTTTACAAGAAAAAACCGCCAGATGCTTCTGGCGGTTGGATTGGTCGCATATGGTCTTGCAATCAATAATCGAAGGGATCTTCTTCCTCATCGGAAATCTCATCCACATCGAAGAGCAGGTCGTCTTCCTCCTCCTCTTCCTCGATTACTTCCGTTTCCTCATCATCAAGGAAAAATCCTTCGAGATCGTCGTCATCCTCTTCCTCGAACTCATCGTAATCATCATCTTCCCTGAGCTCGTTCGGATCGAAGTCATCGTCGATCGCCAGTTCGTCCTCATCCTCGATTTCTTCGTCGAAATATTTGTCTTCCCACTCATCTTCATCTTGATATTTCATGGTTGAACCCCCTCTCAGGAACCGATGTCTACACAGTAGAAGAGAAGAACGTATCTGTCAATTGTAAATCC
The DNA here is from genome assembly GCA_002839335.1 of Spirochaetae bacterium HGW-Spirochaetae-4. Lineage (GTDB taxonomy): Bacteria > Spirochaetota > Spirochaetia > Sphaerochaetales > Sphaerochaetaceae > UBA8525. The sequence goes on along the minus strand of PGXU01000052.1, from coordinate 19,754 downwards.
ACATCCGATTCCCTACTTTTTTCAGTTCCCTTGCGTCGGTGTGGTGATGCTGGTATAGTTTTCCAATCGAGGAGAAAGTAACGATGCAGAACAGACCCGTATTGGCGATTCCAATGGGTGATCCCGCAGGGATTGGACCTGAAATAGTCTTGAAAGCACTCAATGCCGCCGCACATGGGAATTTGGCGACCGTGGTGGTTCTTGGAGATGAAAAGATATTTGAAAAGGTGGCAAAGGACTGTGCGCTGGCCTATCCTTTCAAGAAGGTGGTTGCGGACGACGACTCTCTCCGGGATGCGCTTGATTCCCATTGCGATACCATATTGTACAACCGTCAGATGGTAGACCTCTCGAAGTTCACCTACGGGAAGATAGACGGGATGTGCGGACGCGCAGCCTACGAATCGATTGCCCAAGCCGTGCGGATTACCCGGAACGGTATGGCAACTGCCATGGTGACACCTCCATTGCACAAGGAGTCGCTGCGTGCCGGAGGGATCGACTCCATCGGCCACACGGAAATATTGGGAGATTTGACCGATAGCCCCTCTCCGATAACCATGTTCGAAACATTGGGACTGAAGATTTTCTTCATGACCCGGCACCTGAGTCTTCGACAGGCATGTGATGCGGTAACGGAGGAGCGGGTCTACCGCTCGATACAGGAGTGCTACCGGTTGACCCTGAACAATGCCTTCGACATACAGAAACCATTTGTCGTGGCTGCCTTGAATCCCCATGGAGGCGAGCATGGTTTGTTCGGGGACGAGGAACAGCTGGCGATTGTTCCGGCTATCGAGCATGCCCGTCGGGATGGTCTTGAAGTGGTTGGTCCGGTGGGAGCCGATTCGGCCTTCCATTTGGCGAAGATCGGCAAATATCGGGCGGTGCTTTCCCTGTACCATGACCAAGGTCATATCGCCGCGAAGACACTCGATTTCGATCGGACCATATCCGTTACCTGGGGATTGCCGTTCCTTAGGACATCCGTGGACCATGGGACTGCATTCGATATCGCCGGGAAGGGTATCGCTTCCGAGATCAGCATGATAGAGGCGATCAAAGTCGCCATACGATACCTTGCGGGAGAGTGAGCACCACATGATTCAAGTTCAGGACCTTACGAAAACCTTCACAACAAGGAAGTCCTCCAAACAGGTTCTCGGCGGAATTTCCTTTACCGCGAACGATGGGGAAGTCTTCGGATTGCTTGGGCCCAACGGTGCGGGAAAGACAACCACGTTACGCACCATAGCGACGTTGTTGCAACCTACATCGGGAAGAGTCCTGGTGGATGGAATGGATATAGTGGCGCACGGTAGGGCAGTGCGGTATCGAATTGGGTTCCTTACTGGAGAAATGAAGCTGACCGGACAATTGACCGGCAGGGAAATGTTGGAGTTTTTCGGAAATCTGGACCACATGGAGACTGCACGGATCCAACAGAGGATCGGACAACTCTCGCTCGATCTGGATATGGAGCGGTTCCTCGACACGCCGATCGCGAAACTGTCTTCCGGCATGACGCAGAAGGTCTCGTTGGCAATCAGTCTCTTGCATGAACCGCATGTTATCATTTTCGATGAGCCGACCAGCAACCTCGATGTGTTGGCTGTGAAGATCGTATCCGATTTTATCCGAAGTGCGAAGGAAGATGGCAAATGCGTTGTCCTTTCCACCCACATCTTGAGTGAAGCCGAGCGGTTGTGCGATAGGATCGGGATATTGTACGAGGGAAGATTGCTCTGTGAAGGCCCTGTCGATGCTGTGCTCGAGGAGCATGGAGCCCGAGATCTCGAACAATTGTTCTTCCAGTTGGTACAGCAACAGAAGGTGCCCTTATGTTGAAAGACGCTTTGATCATATTCAGAAAGGAAGTGAAGAACCTGTTCAAGGATCGGAGGACACTTTTTTCGACTTTTATCCTTCCGTTGCTCGTGCTTCCTATTATTTTCATTGGTATGGGGACGGTACTCGGCTCTATGGAGAAGGACGCCCAGGAATCCACGTATGCCATTTCCATAACCGGCAATAGGGATCCTGTTTTTTCCGAGCTGTTGTCGGCGTCCCTTTCCCATACTGCAGTCGATCCGCAGTCTGCGGAAATTTCGATAGCGTTCCCTGTCGGGTATGCACCCGGGATATCGGCGAATGTTGTGGTCTCCTTCGACTCGAGTAGTCGTAAAAACCAATTTGCGGCCCAGCAAGTGGTACAGGTTGTCAAGGATTACGAATCGGTTCTAGCACAGGACCTGCTCTCACTCTACGGATTGGATCGCCAGGACCTGCACACACTGGATATCGTGATGGTCGACGTGGCTTCTGAAGCCACCCAAACCGGTGGTTCCGTGCTTGCTATGCTGGTTCCCTATTTCCTGGTGATTTTCCTGTTCGCCGGTTCCATGAATGCCGGGCTGGATACGACAAGTGGGGAAAAGGAACGGGGTAGCCTTGCCGTGCTCCTGGTAAACCAGGTATCCAGGACATCGATAGCATGGGGCAAGATCCTGTATGTCTCACTCGTCGCCATCTGTTCCGCCCTCGCTACCTTTCTCGGTTTGCTGATATCCATGTATCTCCCGGTCGGTTCCTCCGCTATGATGGGTCCGGACCTCAGGGCGTTCGTCATCGAAGGACATGCTTTGGCAATGATTGTGGCGACTTTGCTTTCAACAGCACTGCTGACTGCTTCGGTCGTCACCCTTTTGGGCTGTATAGCACGGACAATGAAAGAAGGAAGCAGTTATGTGATGCCTTTGTATATGGTCGTCATTCTCGTCGGGGTCACCACCATGTATATGGATCCGACACAACGGGTGGTACTTTTTCTGGTGCCGATCGTGAATACCATTTTCATGATGAAAGAGAGTTTTATGGGCATGGCGACTGTGGGTCATCTGGTTATGACGGTCGTTTCGAATCTCTCTTTCGCGACACTATGTGCCCTCATGGTTTCCAGGCTGTTCAATTCGGAAAAAATATTGCAGACGGTATGATAAGAAAAAGGTTGGGAAAACATATGAAGAAGTCGATATCCTATCTATTGGTCTTGGTATTCGCGACGTTGCTTGTAGGGTGTGCTACCCACGTTCCAATACAATATATGGTACCAGCAGATGACAATATGTCCGCATTCAGGGACCTCGCGATCGCTGGTGTCGATCCGTACCGGTTCGGTATGCTGTACGGTCCCTCCACGACTGTTCCCGATTTGAGTGGAACCTTTCCACTCAGAGTGTATTCGGGGTACCAGCCGTTCTCCGAGCGATTGTTGGCAAACCATGCAACCGGTACGCTGTTGGAATCGTTGGATTCCACCGGGTACTTCAAGCTTTTGCCACCATCGGAAACCGACCGGTACAGTGGAGGAAGCGCAAGCCTGTATGCTCTCGGTTACGACGCCACGCTTGTTGTTGAATTCGAACGGTTGGATGTAGAGGAATACGTGTATGCACGAAAAGTCGCCGTCGAGGACGATGTTGCTACCGAAGTGGTGGAAACGGAGGCGCTTGCATATTATCTGCGTCAGAAGGTGTTTGTATCGCTTTCATACGAAGTCATCGAGAATTCCTCCGGACAGCGCCGCTACTCGAGAACATTCCAAGACCGGTCTGAACGGACGTTCTCGCTGGATCCGGAGGATTCTGCGGTTATATTCGCTCCTTCCATGACCCCGATACTCTTGGATATGGTCGAACAAATTGTCCTGGACATGACAGAAGCCCTTGCACCAAGATGGGTACAGTCGAACGTAGCCTTGATGAAGAACCGACCGACAGCAAGCAGTGTCGAAGATGCCTACGAAGCCGTGGTACAAGGGCGCATCGCGTATGCGTATCAAGCGTTCTTGCGTGAATGGCAGCAAAGTGGCCATGTTCCATCGGGATACAACGCCGCACTTCTTGCGGAATCCTCGGGAAGGCGTGACGAAGCGATTGAACTCATGGGTGAAGTATTCCAGTCCAGCGGAAACAACAAGGCAAAGAGACAACTTGACCGGATGCGTAGGTACCAGTCCGATCATGCACTCGCATCCGCTCAATTCTGACCAATGGCATTGCGTGGGGGGAGGCGTAGTATGGAAAGAGTGCATTTGCTGATCGTGTATACCGGAAACGGGAAAGGGAAAACCACAGCCGCGATGGGTCTGCTTCTGAGAAGCCTCGGACAGGGGGGAAGGTGTGCTGTCCTGCAATTCATCAAACCGGATTCGCTGGAAACCGGTGAGAAGCTGATTTCCCGAAAGCTCGAGGTCCTCTGGGAAAATTATGGCGAGGGCTTCCTCTGGGATCAGGAGAGCGAGGAACCGACACGGGTCGCGTGCCGTCAAGGCTGGATGAGGGCCAAGACACTGATTTCTTCCGAAGCGTATGATCTTGTGATACTCGATGAATTCACGTATGTGCTGAAACAGGGGTATGTGTCCATGGAGGAATTCTCCGACTTTATCGAAGGCTTGAAGGGAAAAGTGAAGACTCCCCATGTTGTCGTTACCGGACGGGATGCTCCCAAGAATTTGGTCGATATCGCGGATATGGTGCATGAGATAGTGGAGATCAAACATCCTTGGAGGACAGCCCAAATACCGGCACAGCCGATGATTGAATATTAGATGGATGCCTAAAAATGATTAGAGCACTGATTAATGTATACCAAACAGTTGAAACAGGATATAATCGGTCTATGAGGTTACCCTATGGGATTCATTGAATGTCATTCGCATCTCCTTCCATTCGTTGATGATGGCGTCCGTTCGAAGGACGATTGTCTGAATGTATTGGATGCTTATGCGAAGGCAGGATTCGATCGGGTTGTGGTAACACCACATCTATACAATCCCATGGTCACCACACGCATTCAAAACATCCGGCCCATGTTTTCTTGGGCATCGGAAGAGGCGGGGACCCGGGGGATCGAGTTGATCTTGGGAAGTGAAACATATGTCGGTGGTACTCTTGACCCCCAGGTGTTACCTTTCCTGGACAACTTCGTTTTGCTTGAAGTGGATACCCAGACGGAACCGTTGTTTTTGCTTCACCATGCATTCGGATTACGCAAGCGGGGGCATTCGGTGATACTTGCGCATGTGGAGCGATACAGATGGTTCGATGAAAAATCGTCTGTCACGACCAAATTGCGTGAAATGGGAGTGTATTTCCAGTGTAATGTGGATGGAGTCGAGAAAGGGTCGGCCGACCGCTATATGCAAAGCGGTTTGGTGGATATCATAGCAGGAGACAATCATGGCGATGAAGCGTTGCCCGCCCGGTTGGCTGCATTGTTGCAAGCGTATCCTGCTGTTGCACAACGGATGGAAAATCTGTTTTACATGCGTTAGGAAAAAATAGGGGGAATGTGTATGCTGCTGGACATGACAATATCCAATTTTCGTTCGGTTCAGAATCCACAGACGATATCTTACGAAGCGGTGAAAGACAATCGGCTTTCCGAATCGAAGATTGTGGAAGTGACCGAAAAGCTGAAGGTTATCAAGACTTTGGCGATCATCGGACCCAATGGTGCGGGGAAAAGTACCTTTGTCAGGGCACTGGAGGCATTGAAGGCAATCATACTTGCCGACGCCGAAATGGAAAATCCATTGCAGTTGCTCGCGGGAACCGCTTTCGCTTACTCGGAAGTGAAGGGCGGCCCGGCCGATATGACCGTCGAACTGGTCCTCGGCACCGACGAAGCGACGGGTCAGGCACTGGTTGGCAAATATACACTTGTCGCGGACCGAGAAAAAATCTACGAGGAATCGTTTCACCTGTTTGTCGGACGTTCCCGCAAACTGATGTTCGAACGTAAGCTTGTCGATGGCAATGCAGAGGAACTCAATTACAAGTACCGTTGGGGGAAGATGTTCCGGGGAGAGAAGAAACGACTGGTGGGAAAGGTTCCACCGACACACACGTATCTCGCGGCAGCTGCCAGAAAAGATAGTTCAACGTTGCTCCCGGTGTATATGTGGTTTTCCGAAGAGCTGATGATTCTTCCCTTCGGTTTGTCCACAACCAGTGAAAAGATGATTGTGGACCAATTGAAGAAGAACCCATCCTGGAAGAAGTACTTGATCGATTTCCTTTGGAGCATCGATATTACGGATATCAGGGATATCAGGTTCCAGGACGACCGCTTGATATTCGTGCATACCAACGTGATGCAGCATTACGCGTCGTTTTTCAGCAACGAATCGCTGAGCCTGCGTCGGTTGGCTTCGATTGCGGTGGCGATGTTCGAGAGCTTTACGGCCAAACGATTGCTGGTTGTCGATGATTTCGGCATGTTGTTGCACCCGTTCGCGCTGGAACACGTTGTGAGTGTCTTTGAAGGGAACAACAGTTCGTACGGATCCCAAATGATGGCTGTCGATTGCAATCCATCGTTGTTGAAGGATGGCGTGTTGCGCCGGGATGCCGTTTGGTTCGCGCAAAAGAATTCGGAATCGGCTACAGAATATTTCAGCCTTGCCGATTTCAAATATTCGAAAGCAAAGAAGGATCTCACAGGGCAATTGTACCTGAACGGTTCTTTCGGTGCATTGCCGATAACAAGTGAATTTGCTTTTGTAGACGAAGGGAAGAAGGAGCAGTGAAATGAAGCGGAAAAAAATCAATGAAAATCCACGCAAGACGTTGCTGATCGTCACATCTACCGAAGCCGAGTCACTGTATTTCTCCCAGATGCGAAAAGATTGCCGATACACGAACATGACGATAATCTGGGCAGAAGAAGCCCTGACTGTTGAGGATCTTGTCAAACGTGCCGCCCAGGAACGTACCAGGGGAAAGTTTGATTCCACCTGGTGTGTATTCGGGTTCTCGGCAATGGGACTCACGCCTGGACAAGTTAGGGAAGCAGTAGCTTTCAGCACCAAAAAGAAAGTACAACTGGCCTGGACCAACCCGGGGATCGCCCTGTGGTACCTGTTGCACCTGCAGGCGCCCAGGATGCCGATTGGAGACGAGAGTCTCATAGACAGGACACTAGGCGGTGTGTTCCCCAAGTTCTCATCATCCGCTGAGTACCTGCTGACTGAAGGATCCTCCCTGCATCTGAAACTATTCCCTACCAAAGCGCTAGCTGTGGTGAATGCAGGAAATTACAATTCGATAGCCCAGCAGAATTCGGGTGGGGTTCCACCGGTGCAAATGGTCAAGTTGCTCAATGAGATTTCCGATATCTGCGGAAATGCCGACATGTCGCACAACCAGAAGCTCATCGGACTGAAGAACAGTTGACCATGTTGAACCAAGGTCTTACGATTCTCCTGTACATGTTTGCTTTCGCCACAGGGTGCATGACGCTCGTGCTCTCTGTGGTGTTTCATATACGCGAGTCGTACGAGTGGACAAAATACTTTATCGTGTTCCATGCCTCGTTGCTGCTGGTCATGGTACTGCAGGTCTTGAACGTCTTTGTGGATGTATTTTTGGGAAACACCGTCGCTTCGGTTACGGGAATCGTGATCCAGAGCCTATTGGCGGCAAATGTCAGTTTCTTGATAGCATTTGTCCCCTTTTTCACAACTTGGATAATCGCCCAACCTTGGAGAAATCCCTTCCGGGTGTTGTTCTTCTTCCTGGCTGGTGCCTATATGGCGTTGAGTGTACTCGATATGATCTTCTCCTCGACGTGGGTATTCCAGAGTTCCATGATGTTGGTGTTTGTCTCGACATTGTTCTTCTGCATATTTGTCATCGTGAAGAATCTGAAGACCATAATCCAGCCCGATGTGCGAACTGTAAGCAAAGCGATCATCATCCTTTCCTTTGTCATGATTCCCTTGTTGGCGATAAGCATCGTATTTCCCGACTTGCGCTATATTTCCTATCCCATATACTTCATGGCCTTCTCAATCATCATACTGGTGTACCTGTTCATCTACTTCAAACGGATGCCGCACGCTCCGGTTAGGGAGCTGACGTACGAACATGTTTCCAAATTCCATATCACCGAGCGGGAGTACGAGGTGGTGAAGCATATCAAATCGGGATTCACAAACAAGGAGATCGCTTCCGCCCTCGGTATTTCCGTCAATACGGTGAACAACCATGTGGCGAATATCTTTTTCAAGACGCAGGTGCGCAGTAGGATAGATCTCTTGAATGTATTGAACCAGGAATAGGGGGAGCCAATGGCGATAAAACGGGAACCACCAGTGCGCAAGTGCGCAAGACCGATCACACTGGTCCATGAACCGAAGGCAACGAAGGCGATCCTATGCCTGCATGGATATTCGGGATATCCGGGAGAGCTGGCGTTGCCAGCGAACAGGCTTTTCGAAGCTGGTTTCGATGTGTTTGTGCCAAGATATCCGGGACATGGGACCGATGGTGAGGATTTTCTTTCCACTGGTGCCAAAGAATGGATCGGGATGGCCGAAAGCACGCTTCGTGAACTGAACGGACGGTATGCGCAGGTGTCCTTGGTCGGTCATTCCATGGGTGGAGCGATCGCCGTGATTCTCGCCAAGCGATACGCGATCAAAAGTCTGGTCCTATATGCTCCGGCATTGTTGATTCCTGCATTGAACCATGGATTGGTCTCGATACTCAGCCTGTTTGTCAAGAAAAGACCGCGGGACTGGAACCGTGATCCCCGATATAGCTTCTTCGATGAAAGGGATCCCGATGACGATCTGTACCTCGGGTCGCAGTATTGGAGCTGGCTCTATCCCAGACAGTTGCGCCAATTGTCGCTTATCCGCCGCGAAGCCGAACAGGCCCTGGCAGAAACCACCGCCGATATCCTAGTACTTACCGGCGAGAACGATACCACCGTAAGTCAAGATGTCGGAATATTGGTTATCGAAAAGGGTTTGGGCAACAACAACTGGGTCCATATGCCGAAGGCAACCCATCTGATTCCCTATGACATCGATACGGCGACCCGTGAGGAAGCCATGGAACGGACGGTATCCTGGCTTTCCCTGTAGGTGTGTTCCATCGGCAGGTTGTTGCCACTTTTCCCGTTTTGCTATAAAACTGTACCAACTGGGGTCGATACATGACCTTATGTCAGGAGGAGACCATCCCCATGAGTGTTCGCGTACGTTACGCACCTTCTCCCACCGGAATGCAACATATCGGTGGAGTCAGAACCGCATTGTTCAACTATTTTTTTGCCCGGGCCCAAAAGGGTTCGTTTATCCTGCGTGTCGAGGACACCGACCAGGAACGGTCGACTCCGGAAGCCTTGCAGGATTTGTACGATACCCTCGATTGGTTGGGTGTCGAATGGGATGAAGGCCCACTCGTGGGTGGTGAATATGGACCTTACGTCCAGAGCCAGCGCTTCGAACTCTATAAGGAGTATGCCGAGAAGCTGGTGGCGGACGGCAAGGCGTACCGTTGCTACTGCACTTCCGAACGGCTCGATGCCCTACGCGAGAAGCAGACACTCGAAAAATCGAAGCAACAGGGGTATGACCGGCATTGCAGGAATCTGGACGAAACCGAACGGGCAGCACTCGAGCGACAGGGGCTTACATCGGTCATTCGCTTGAAGGTTCCCCTGGAAGGAAAGACCACGTTCCACGACGTTCTCATGGGTGATATCACGAGAAGGAACACCGACGTCAACCCCGATCCGGTTCTCCTCAAGTCGGATGGGTTTCCAACATACCATCTGGCGAATGTGATCGATGACCATCTCATGGGCATAACCCATATCATGCGTGCGCAGGAATGGATTCCCTCCGGACCGCTGCACATTCTCCTGTATGAAGCATTCGGTTGGGAACCTCCCATGTACTGCCACTTGCCCATGGTCATGGGAAAGGATGGCCAGAAGCTCTCCAAACGCCATGGGTCGACCTCGGTGCGGGATTTCAAGGCCAAGGGATATTTGCCGGAAGCCCTTATCAACTATGTGAGCATGGTCGGTTGGTCCTATGACGGCGAAAGGGAGTTCTTCACGAAGGACGAATTGTGTGAAGTGTTCTCGTTGGAGAAGATCAACAAGGCACCCGGAGTATTCGACTACAAGAAGCTCGAATGGTACAATGGCATGTATATCAGGCAAAAGAGCGACGGGCAGCTTGCGGATATGCTGATTCCCTATCTGGTGGATGCCGGATTTGTTTCTGGCAACCCATCGGAGAGCGAGATGTCCAAGATCGCGGCTCTGGTACCGATAATCAAGGAACGTCTCAAGGTCCTTGAAGATGTCGTTGACATGGCACGGTTCCTCTTTACAGAGATCGAAGCGCCGGCTGTAGAGGATTTGTTGCCGAAAAAACAGGATATTCCCACCACATTGGAAGTCTTGGGTCGGGTCTTGCCGATACTCGGTAAGCTGGGTTCGGTAGGTGACGAGGTGCTGGAACAGGAGCTTGCGGATATCGCGACGCTTTTGGATATTAAAGTCAATGGAGTGTTCATGCCGATCCGTGTTGCGATCACAGGGAGTACTGTGAGTCCTCCCTTGTTGGACTCGATCCGGTTGCTTGGTATGGAAACTGCCGTCGCCCGTCTTGAACGGGCTATCACGATACTGAAGAACGAGGTTGCATGATGGCTGATACGACAATGGACAAATTGGTTTCCCTTTGCAAGAGACGTGGTTTCATATTCCAGTCCAGCGAAATCTATGGAGGACTCTCCGGAGCATGGGACTACGGTCCGCTCGGAGTGCAACTCAAGAACAATATCCGTGATTTCTGGTGGAAGGAAATGACGCAGATGCACGACAATATCGTTGGTTTGGATGCCTCGATCCTCATGCATCCCCGTGTGTGGGAAGCGAGCGGCCATGTGTCCAACTTCACCGACCCCATGGTGGATTGCAAGCAATGCAAGAGCCGATTCCGGTCCGACCAGATCGACCTCGAGGCCGCCTGTCCCAATTGCGGAACCAAAGGCTCGTTCACCGAACCAAGGAACTTCAACCTCATGTTCTCAACCCATATCGGACCGGTACATGATGACGGATCGGTGGTCTATTTGCGACCGGAGACCGCACAAGGTATCTATGTCGATTTCAAGAATGTCGTGCAGAGCAGCCGGGTGAAGGTCCCGTTCGGTATCGCCCAGGTCGGCAAGTCCTTCAGGAACGAGATCACCACGAAGAACTTCATCTTCCGTTCTTGCGAGTTCGAACAGATGGAGATGCAATACTTCTGCAAACCGGGTAGCGATGAGCAGTGGTTCTCCTTTTGGCGCGACCAACGCATGGCATTCTATCACAAGATGGGAATCAAACCCGAATCGTTGCGCTGGCATAGGCACGGCGAGGATGAGTTGGCTTTCTATGCGAAGGATGCATACGATATCCAATTCCTTTTCCCCATGGGCTGGCAAGAGCTTGAAGGGGTCCACAACAGGACCGATTACGACCTTGGCCAACACCAGAAGTTCAGTGGCAAGGATCTCTCCTACCTCGAGCAGGAAACCAATGAACGCTACCTGCCCTATGTGGTCGAGACTTCGGCCGGGTTGACCAGGAATGTGCTCATGGCCCTTTCCGATGCATATGAGGAGCAGGAATTGGAAGGTGGCGACGTTCGGACAGTACTCCATTTCCATCCAGCTATCGCTCCTGTCACTGTTGCCGTGCTTCCCTTGGTGAAAAAGGATGGAATAGGGGAGTTCGCTGAAAACCTTGAGCATGAATTGCGTGAGGATTTTGCCACGTTCTACGACCAGAGCGGAGCTATCGGACGTCGGTACCGGAGAATGGATGAGATCGGCACACCGTATTGTGTGACAGTCGATTACCAGACACTCGAGGACAAGACGGTAACCTTGCGCTTCCGTGATTCCATGGAACAGGTCAGGGTGCCCATCGTTGACTTGGTCTCCCGAATACGAACCGAGACCAGGCAATACAAGAGAGCATAGGAGCAGTTCGATGAACAAGGCATTACAGGTTTTGCAGGATCGTGGATTCTTACGGCAATGCACCGATTTCGAAGGTCTCAGCGCATTGATGGACAAAGGACCGGTAACCTTCTATGTTGGAGTCGATCCGACAGGGAGAAGTATCCACATCGGCCATATGGTTCCATTCTTCGCAATGCACCACTTGCAGGAGGCCGGACACAATCCCATCGCTTTGGTAGGTGGTGGAACTTCGTTGATTGGAGATCCCTCCGGCAAATCCGAGATGCGGAAGATGCTGACCATCGAACAGATTCGCGAGAACAGCGCTTCCCTGAAAGCCCAATTGGGCACCGTTGTCGACTTTTCTCCCAACGAGGGAAGTGGCAAGGGACACGCCATCATGCTGAACAATTACGATTGGTTGGGGAATCTCAATTATATCGAATTCCTGCGTGATATCGGCAAGCACTTCTCCGTCAACCGCATGTTGACCTTCGAAAGTTACAAGCAACGACTTGAGCGGGGCCTTTCCTTCATAGAATTCAACTACCAGTTGCTGCAATCATTCGACTTCTTGACGTTGTACAGGAACCAGGGATGCAAACTCCAGATTGGTGGTGACGACCAATGGGGCAATATCGTCGCAGGTATCGAATTGATCAGGCGGATCGAAGGCTCTGAGAGCTATGGCTTGACCTTCAATCTCATAACCCGTTCCGATGGCCACAAGATGGGCAAGAGTGAGAAGGGTGCGGTATTCCTTGATCCGGAGATGTTCAGCCCCTATGATTTCTACCAATATTGGCGCAATGTCAACGATGCGGATGTGTTGAAATTCCTGAAGCTGTTCACATTCCTTCCGTTGGATGAGATTGCCCGCTATGAAGGTGAACACATCGATATAAACGAGGCGAAGGAACGGTTGGCATACGAGCAGACCAAGATAATCCATGGAGTGCAAGAGGCGGATAAAGCTAGGGAGGCAGCAAAAGCCTTGTTCGGCGGAAGTTTGTCGTTGGAGTCGCGTGAAGGTCTTCCTTCCATAACGATTTCCCAAAAGCTCTTGGATGCTGGGATCGGGGCCGTCGAACTATTCGCAATGACCGATCTTTGCAAGAACAATTCCGAAGCCCGGCGATTGATCCAACAAGGTGGAGCGTTGGTTGGGGATAGGAAAGTCGAAGATGTTCAACAAAATATCGATACATCTTGGGCCAATCAGGGTGAGATGATACTCCGTGCCGGCAAAAAGCGGTATTTCAGAATCATAATCGAGTCCTGATACAAGGCTTGCCGGAAGCCGATTCCGACATGAGGCACTATATGAAGAGCGTTTCCCGAAAAATCCTTCCGATGCTGATTGTCAGTGTTATCCTATGTCTTAGCTTTCCCTTGGCTGCCCGGGCGGCGCAAGAGATCCAACTGGCTTCCCAACAAGTGGAAGTACGCATGGCGGTAATGCAAGGGCCAAGTGGTTTCAGTACTGTCGGTATGACACGCAACGAAGGTCGTCTCGACGACTATACCGTCGTTGATATCCAGGTCTTTCCATCACCGAACGAGGTGATCGCCAGATTGGCCAATGGAGAACTTGACATCGCGGCACTTCCCACGAATGTTGCGGCAAATCTCTATGCCAAGGGTGTAGCGGTAAAGACTGCCGCCATAGTAGGTGAAGGCATGTTGATGTTTCTTACAAACGATGCCGGTATCACCGAATTGACCGACCTTGCCCAGAGGAAAATTTCCATTCCAGGAGCTGGCGGCACTCCGGACCAAATGGCCAGGATCCTTATCGCTGCACTTGGGTATGACTCGGAGACAGATGTGGAGTTGGATTACAGTATTGCTGCTCCCGCACAACTCACCCAGATGCTGATTGCCGGTAAGGTGGATCTTGCCGTTTTGCCCGAACCGTTTGTCTCGATGGCCCTCAATTCAAGTGATGCGGTCATTCCATTGTTGGATGTCCAAGCCTTGTGGTCTGCGTTGACGGGAACCGGCAATTATCCGATGACCGTTGTTGTCGTATCCGACCGGTTCGTGGAGCAACATCCGGGAACATTGCCGTTGGTGATGGGATCGTTGAAGGATTCTGTCCAATGGGTCAATGCGAATCCAGCGGACGCCGGCAACTTGATCGAGGAAGTCGGTATCATGAAAGCTGCCTTGGCAGTTCCGGCAATCCCTCGATGCAATCTGGTTTTCAAGACCGCTAAGGAAGGCTATGAGGCCATGGACCTGTACTTGAAGGTGTTGTACGGTTTCGACTATACCTCGGTTGGTGGCGCTGTTCCCGATGAATCGTTCTACTTGGAATACTAATCTCATCACAGCCCTTTCTGTCCTGATACTTTTGGGTATCTGGCAGATTGGTGCCGTGTTGTTGGACGCAGGGGTAATATTGCCAACTCCCGGGACTACCTTCTCCGCTTTGGCCTCGGTGGTTCAACAAGAACCATTCTCCCTCAATATCCTTGCAACAGTGGCTCGTGCTTTGCAGAGTTTCCTGATTATCTTCCTGGTTGGAGGATTGTTGGGGATCCTTTCCGGGTACTCGCGGTCACTCCATGCATTTCTGGTTCCCCTGCTCGTCATATGCAAGGCAACACCCGTGATGTCGGTCATCCTGCTTGCATTCATATGGTTCACAAGTGGAACGGTTCCTCTATTCTCGGCATTCCTCATGGGCTTTCCCGTCATGTTCATCCAAGTTGAACAGGGAGTGAAGCTCATTTCTCCACGTCTTCATGAAATGACTGTCGCCTATGGGTTCACCCCCCTTCGACGACTTATCCACCTGGTGATACCTTCATTGGCTCCCTCGATCATAACTGGGGCGAAAGCGTCCCTTTCCATGGTTTGGAAAGTGGTGATAGCAGCCGAAGTCCTTACAGTTCCAAGATATGGTGTGGGATCCAGGATGCAAATGGCCCAAGTTAACCTGGAGACTGCAGAAGTTTTGGCATGGACTCTTATTGCGATTCTCCTGACCGCTGCGGGGGATCTGATTTTCTTATCGTTGCTCGAAGTACCGAGGAAGCTGCGTGAACGCCGTTCAAAATTACTCGAGGCGATCCGATGATTCTGAAAAACTTGAGCAAAAGGTACCTTGTCTCTGGTGAGTATCTCCCGGTATTGGATGACTTCACCTTGTCGATCGAACCGGGGACCATCACCGCATTGGTTGGCCCTTCGGGATGTGGCAAGACAACCTTGCTTCGACTCATTGGGGAGTTGGAACAACCGGACGAGGGCGAATTGGTGAAATCGGTTGAAGAGCGCGGGCCTTTGAGTTACCTATTCCAAGAACCCAGACTCTTACCGTGGCATAGTGTCTTGCATAATGTGGAACTGGTCATGCGTCCATGGTATCCTGAAAAGGAAGAACGTATCGCCCGGGCAAGGGATTTCCTCACAATGGTGGGCCTTTCCGACTTCACGACGTTCAAGCCAGACCAATTGTCCGGGGGTATGCGGCAACGTGTCGCGATTGCCCGCGCATTCGCCTATCCAGGACATATGCTGTTGTTGGATGAACCGTTCCAAAGCCTCGATACCAATTTGCGATGGGCCTTGGTAAACGCCTTCCTCAAGTTGTGGAATGCGGAAAAGCGTACAACCATCTATGTCACACACGATGTTCCCGAGGCACTGCTGATGGCCGATACGGTGATCAGATTGTCTTCGAGACCTATGCGGATACTGGAGAACCATACGATCGGAACTCCAAGGGAAGAACGTTCCCTCGGGAGTCCCGAATTCCTGGCGCTGCAGGCAAGATTCTATACGTAGCCCTGGTCGATCATGGCGTTGGCGACCTTGAGGAAGCCTGCGATATTCGCTCCATCGACCAGATTCCCCTTGCTTCCATGCCGTTCAGCCGTTTCACTGATTGTCGCATAGATACCCTTCATGATCCGCTGCAACTGTTGGTCGACTTTCTCTGCGGTCCATTGGATTCGGGAGCTGTTTTGGGCCATTTCCAGTCCGCTGACTGCAACTCCTCCTGCATTTGCCGCTTTGGCGGGAGCGAAAAGGATACCATTGTCATGGAATACATCCACACCTTCCAACGAAGTGGGCATGTTGGCCCCTTCAGCTACGAGGCGCACGCCACCGGCGAGAAGGTTCTTCGCATCTAGTTCCCGGATCTCGTTTTGCGTTGCGCAAGGAAATGCGCAATCCGCTGGGAATGTCCATATCTTGTTCGCACCATTGTTTTCCGTGCGCGGATAATATTCAGCTTCCTTGTATTTTCCGGCATATGCCGCAATCCGACCCCTTGTGACATTTTTCAGGGTCTTGATGAAGGCCAGTTTTTCCGCGTCAATTCCTGACGGGTCATAAATGCATCCCGATGAATCGCTGAGTGTGACTACCTTTGCCCCGAGGGCGTTGAGTTTTTCAACCGTATACTGTGCCACGTTGCCGCTTCCCGAGACGAGACAGGTCTTGCCCTCGAAGGTATCGCCCTTGTCCTGCAACATCGCAGCCGCAAGGTAGACAAGACCGTAGCCGGTGGCTTCAGGGCGGATATAGGAACCACCCCACAGAGGACTCTTTCCAGTCAAAGTTCCGGTGAATTCATTCCGCAAGCGCTTGTATTGGCCGAACATGTATCCGATTTCCCGACCTCCTACACCGATATCACCTGCCGGGACATCCGTGTCCGGACCGATATGACGACTCAATTCTGTCATGAAACTTTGGCAAAAACGCATGACTTCGGCATCGCTTTTCCCTTTTGGATCGAAATTGGATCCACCTTTGCCACCGCCCATCATCAATCCGGTCAAGCTATTCTTGAAAGTCTGCTCGAATGCGAGGAACTTGATAATGCTCAAATTTACGGATGGGTGAAAACGCAAACCGCCCTTATACGGCCCCAATGCACTGTTCATCTGGACCCGAAATCCTCTGTTGACCCGCAGTGTCCCTTCATCGTCGGTCCAGGGGACGCGAAATATGATTGCCCGTTCAGGTTCGATGAGCCGATCAAGTATTTTGTGATAAGCCACATGCGGCAAATCGTCGATTACTTTGTCGACTGAAAGCAGGAATTCCTGTGCAGCCTGTTGAAATTCGGCTTGATTGGGGTCGTCTTGTCTGATCTTGTTGAAGATGGCGGCTGTGATGTCTCTCATGTAAGGCTCCTGTGAAAATTTGATGGATTGGGAAGCTTGGAGCTACACTATAGAGAGCCAAATTACTTTGGTAAAGAGGTGAGTTCGGTCATAAAGGGTATGGGTAGCAGCGCAAATACACAGTATTTTTCCTGCACCGCAATCGAAACAGGGACATTTAGGGATACCTAAATGTTTATATGCGAAAATTGAAGAAAACATAAAATGTATAAATATGCAAAAAATATTAGATAAATCCGAGCAGCATGAGTCCCGATATCCAGAAAAAGAGTGTGATGAGCGAGATGGCCGTGGTGAACACCACAATTTGGCCTGCAAGTTCACCATCACCGTTCATCTGTTGGGCCATGGTATAGGAGGATACTGCTGCCGGAGAAGCGAACATGGACAAGAGCAGCACCAGTTCGAGTCCCCGATATCCGACCAGGATGGAGATGGCAAGACCTACCGCAGGCACGATCACCAATCGATTGAGCACACCAATTACCAAGGGTTTTACATTTGCTCTTGCAGAGGTGAAGGTTACCGAACCTCCCAGGATTATCAATGCAAGTGGTGTCGCGATATCCGCGACTTCAAAAATCAAGCCCTCGATGAATTTCGGCAGTTTTGTTCCGGAGAGGGCAAACACCATACCGAGTATTCCACCCAAGATGATCGGATTCAGTATGATGCCCTTGAGAATCTTGGGATAATCGGGTGTGTTGCCTCGAAAGTATTCCAATGCTATCACGGAGGTGATATTCACCAGTGGGACGACGACACCGACCATCAGGGAGGCGATTCCCGCACTAGCCCCACCATACAATGTCGCGGCCATCGGCATACCGAAGAATATGAAGTTGCTCCTGCATATTCCTTGTACCAGAACACCACGTTTGCGATTGTCGTCTATCAACCTGGGGATAGTGATCATATAGAAAACGAACATGGTCAGGATTGCCAGTACCGAATAGCCCAGCAATCCGAATGAGGTGATTTTCGTAAAATCGGTCTTATAGATATTGGAAAACAACAAGGTTGGAAGAAATACCCGGAATACGACGTTGTTCATTTCCCGTAACGTTTTTTCCGATAGGAAATTGAATCGACGTAGAGAGTATCCTATGATAATTTTTCCAAACAAGGGGAACAAGACGGAGAAGGCGGTGAGGAATATCATTTCACACACCACCCAGTGAGATTCTCAGTTCCTCGATATGTTTGTCGAATGGAGGATATATGATCCCCTTCTCGGTTATGATTCCCGTCACATTCTGGTGGGGGGTCACGTCGAAGGCAGGATTGTAGACCTGCATGCCAGCTGGTGCGACCGGAACACCCCCAGGGTGCGTGATCTCTTCGGCATCACGCTCTTCAATGGGAATGTCGGCCCCGGTAGCGATCGAGAAATCGATTGTCGATACGGGGACTACGCTGTAGAAGGGGACTCCATAGAGTTTGCATAGGGCACTGAGCATGAAAGTTCCGATCTTATTGCATACATCACCGTTAGCCGCGACGCGATCTCCTCCCAGGATCACCAGATCGATCTTGCCATCCCGGATCAGGGTGGCGGCGACACTGTCTGGTATCAACTTGCTGGGAATACCCGCTTGCATCAATTCCCATGCCGTCAATCGCGCACCCTGGAACCGAGGACGCGTTTCATCGGCATACACGAATATGTCCTTGCCACTATAAAAGGCTTCCTTGATTACTCCCAGTGCGGTTCCCCATCCCGCAGTTGCCAAAGCTCCGGTATTGCAGTGGGTGAGGATAGTGGCCTTGTGCGGTACGATATCGTTGCCGATACGCGCCATGGCTTTGTTGGTGGCGATATCTTCGCTGCGGATACAATCGGCTTCCTGCTCGAGACCGGCAAGGATACGTTCCATACTGTCCCAACCCGAAGTGTCCAATGTTCCCAGCATCCGTTCCAATGCCCAATGCAGATTGACCGCAGTCGGACGGGCGGCATCGAGGAAGGCACAGGCCTTGTCAAGTTCCTTCCTGAATTCCCGTGGACCAGCAGATGTGTATACGGGTTCGAATTCCCTTGCTGCCAAGAGGACACCGTAGGCGGCTACAGCACCTATCGCGGGAGCACCCCTGACCACCATGTCACGTATAGCGAACTCGACATCCCTATAGTTGACGCAACGGAAAATGGTATATTCGTTCGGCAGTAGCCGTTGGTCGATCAAGTGCAGCTCGTTGTCCTTGTACTCAAGGGTTATGAAAGTTTCGTCCATGCTTTCCTCCACATAAGGCTAATCGGCCCTGTCCTGGATATCGGACCAGGCACGATTGACGAGGTCCAGTGATTTTTGCAAGTCGATGGTCTGCAACACGCGGTTTTCCATAAGCAATTGCCCTGCGCAGAGCACTGTCTGCACGTCGGAGGACTTCGCGGAAAAGACCAGTGCGCTGAACATGTTGTTCAACGGTGTCATATGGGCATTCTTGGAATCGAGCAGGATAATATCCGCATCCTTCCCGATTTCAAGCGTGCCACATTCCTTTTCCCTGCCCAAGGCCTTGGCACCGCCATATGTCGCCATGCGAAGGATTTCGAATGGGCTGACTGCCACCGGATTCCCGGTAGCCACCGAGGAGAGCATGGCTGCCAAGCGAATTTCCTGGAATAAATCCAAGGTATTGTTTGAGGATGCTCCATCGGTGCCCAGCGCAAGTGAGACCGAATGATCGGTATAGGTGGAGATTGGGGCAATGCCACTGGCCAGTTTGCAGTTGCTGCTCGGATTATGTACCACAGTAGTCCTCGTGCCGGCCAGTACAT